>JBAYOJ010000024.1:0-16549 GCA_041678385.1 Burkholderiaceae bacterium
ACGGTATCAGCCTGCGGGTCTTTGTTGAACACGGGGCGGCCCTTGTGCTTGAACCATAGCCCGAAGGTGGATGTGGACAACAGTGGTAGATTGGCCAGCGGTACGCCTGTGGCCAACTGGAACACGACGCCGTTTTCCCATTCCAGCAGGCTGCTCTGTTGCCGTTCGCGTTCCAGGCCGATATTCTTCACGCCCACGAAGTAGCGATAGGCTTCTTCTTCCTTGACCGATTGTTCCCGCGCCTGAGCATAAGCGGCAATCATGGCTTCGACGGTCAGGTCAATGACACAGGTCGAATAATGCATGGCTTGAAAGCGGGTGGCAGTGTCTGTATCTGCCTGTTCTATATGACCGTTCAGGGTCTGCTTGATCAAGCGTGCCCCAGCGGCAACCAAGTGCGCAGGAATGCCGATACGGGCGTGGACATTGCCGATTTCGACCTGCCGCGAAATAAGGGTTTCGATAGACGCCGTATCACCGCCCGCCAGCACATCTTCAAGCCATTGATGCAGCGACGCGGCCAGACGTTGTTCCACCATCTGATGGGACAGGAATTCCGAAGCATCGGCATCTTCGAGCATGCTGGCATAGAAATGGCCGACCAGGGCAACAGCGTGTTCGCGCGTCAGGTTCCGGGCCAGCTCACGGGCCTCGGTGCTGGTCTGCTTGAGTTGTTGGAGCCAGGCAGTCAGGACTCTGCTGTGGAGGTCGGTATCGATGAGCGGCATCGTGAAAGACAAAGAAATGCGGAATTGCAAAGAGGCGCCCCTTGGGCGCCCAAATTGCGATGATAGACGGTTTCCCGCGGGCGCGTCGTCAAAACCTGTTCAACCCTGAAAGCCGCCTGCCTCCATCCAGGCAAGCTCGGCTGGCGTGCTGTCCCGCCCCAGAACGCGGTTCCTATGCGGAAAGCGCCCGAAGCGTTCGATGATTTCCATGTGATGTACAGCCCACTCCCCTGATGCGGCTTCTGGCAAGCCCTGGAAAATGGCGACGCAGCGTTGCTGATCGGCCAGGGCTTCCGAATGCATGAATGGAAGATAGAAGAAGCTGCGCAGTTCAAGCTCGTATTCGCGATCATGGCCGTTTTCGATGGCCTGGTCGGCCAGGGCCAGCGCCATGGGGTCGGTCGCATAAGCATGTGCGCTCCCGCGAAAGACATTACGCGGTATCTGATCAAGCAGCAGCAGGAGCGCTAGCGAGCCTTCAGCTGTCCTGCACCAGTCTGCAAGTTCTGCGCGCGCCGCGGCAAGGTGCAGGTCAAGAAAACGGTCGCGGCAAGCAGCATCGAACTCTGGCCCGCCACGAAACCATCGTCGTGGCCCGGCCTCGACCCAAAAATCGATCACGTCCTTTGCGGTTGGATTCATCCGGTACTCCTGGATAATAAAATGATTCAGGGTTTGATTTTCCATGGAGCGGGAAATGTTGTCGAATTTATTCGGGTCGTTGCCCGCCGCGGGCGAAGCTGAAGAGGTCTTCAACGACCTGCTGGCAGTGCCCGGGCTGCGTATTGAACGCATTGTTTCCCATGGGCAGTGCAGTCCGCCAGGCTTCTGGTACGACCAGGGTTGGGATGAATGGGTGTTGGTCCTTCAGGGCGAAGCAGGGCTGCAGATACACGGGCGCGAGGCCGTCCTTGCATTGAAGCCGGGTGATCACGCGTGGCTGCCGGCCGGGCTCAGGCATCGCGTCGCCTATACTAGTACCCTGGAAACCACGGTCTGGCTGGCGGTGCATAGGGGTGAGTCTGTCAGCATGGGTGCTGAATAGGCTTGCGCCGTCTTGGCCAGTGTGCTGCTTATGCCGGCTTTCAGTTCACCGGCGGCCCGTCTCCATCCGCATGAACAGCGCATGGCCGTTGCCGGCAGCTTGCATGCCATTCCGGGTTGGGTTCCCCCTGGGCGGCAAACTGCTGCGCCCGGCGCGGCGAGCGCCAGACGCCGCCTTCCATCCCGGCCTGCGGTTGCACCGCATACCAGAACCAGCGCCCATCTTCGTCCTGGGCCACCCAGTTCCAGCCGTCGGGGGCGTCTTCCCAGGGCGGTGTGTCGGACATGCCGCTTGCGGGCAGTTCCGCTTCTTCCAGCAGCGCGGCGACCGCCGCAGCCGTGTCGGCGGGTGTCCCTCCGGCGGGTACGATCGTCCATTCAACGGCTGGGCCGTGTTTTTTCAATTGCGCCCGCACGACGTCCACACCGGCATCGGATGCATCGTTGCGACGCGCTTCGACACGCGCAATCAAGGCATCGGGCGCTGCTTCCAGCCAGATGCCATGAAAAGGCAGGCTGGTTTCGGCGGCGCAGCGCGCAATGCGCAAGCGTTCTTCAGGCCTGGCAAAGACGGCGTCGGCAATGACTGACCAGCCGCCGGCCAGCGTCGCTGATGCGTGTTCCGCCATCGTGGCGTACACCCGGTCCGATGCTTCCTGTGTGTAGTGCCCTGCGGGCAGGGGGCTTTCAGCTGGAACCCCGGCCATGCGTTTACGGATGCGATCTGTGGCCAGAATACGGGCGCCTGGCGCGGCCGCAATGCGGTGTGCGATGGCGGCGGCGACAGTCGACTTGCCCGAACCGCTCAGGCCGCCCACCGCCACCAGGCGCAAAGGGACGGGTTGAAGCAGGCCCATGGCCAGCTTCAGATAGGCGCGCGCCTCTGATCCGACCGCCGATCTGTCCTGGGTGTCGGGCAGCTCGGCTTGGGTGGCCAGGACTTGCGCCCGTATCGATGCGCGCAAGGCCATGAAGAAAGGCAGCAGAGCCAGGCCATCGGCCTCGTCGCATTCATCCATGTAGCGGTTCATGACCAGATTGGCCTCGGCGGGCAGATTGGCGCGCAGCAAGTCCATCAGCAGGAACGCCAGGTCGTACAGCACGTCGATATTGGCAAAGGCGTCGCTGAACTCAATACAGTCGAACAAGGTTGGCTGCCCATCCACCAGGCACAGATTGCGCAGGTGCAGGTCGCCGTGGCAGCGGCGTATGCGCCCGGCCCGGGCTCGGCTATCCAGCAGTTTGCGGTGGGTTTTCAGCCGGCTGCGCAAGGCGGCACGCAGGCCTTGCGTGGCGGCGACGCCCAGTACGGGCTCCATCGCGGTGCACTGCTCATTCAGCGTCAGGACGGCGGCAATAGGGTCTGCGCCCGCATCCGTGCGGATGATTTCCGCCTGTGCATGGAATTCAGCAATGTTGCGCGCCAGCGCTGTCAGCAGTGGCCGGTCAAGGCGCCCTGCGGCGGCCAGCCTGGAAAACAGCGTGTCTTCGTCAAAACGGCGCATTTCGACGACAGCGTCGACCAGTTCGCCTTGGCCATCGAAGGCCAACTGGCCGTCATTTTCACGCGTGATCCGCCGCGTGCCCAAGTAGAGGGTAGGGGCGGTACGACGATTGAGGATGACTTCCTGCTCGCAAGTGGCAGCACGCAGCGCCGCAGTGGAAAAATCGGCGTAGGGCAACACGATGGCGCGTTTCAGCTTGAACGCTTTATCGCCCTTCAGCACGATGATGGAAATATGCGTCTGGATGATGCGTACCTCGCCCGCATTGCCCACGTCGACTGGGGCATTCTTGAGGAAATCCAGGATGTCTGACTGATCGCCGTGTTGCATGCCACTCTCTCTTGTTTACTGGTGCCGGCCCGGCGGGGCCCGCCTGCTTTCCCCGGGTGTGCCGGTTTACTTTAGCAAACTTGATGATGTGGCAGCGTGGCCTGCCTGGTATTGCTGTTTGTTTGATGAAGATTGGCCTGCGCTGGGGAAAACCCTTGCACACCTGTCCATGCTATTTATTTACCATTACCACTTTGGTATTACCAAATTGGTACGATTATGAAATATTCAGTGGTGGCCACAGATTCGGTTCATCCGGAAGCAGTGGTTCAGATTCAACGGCTTGCCGATTTCTCTGTGGAATCCGTCGCCGGGCTGTGCGATAAGGTTTTGCAGGCTGATGTGCTTGTCGTTCGCAACCCCATCCCGGCCCAGTTGTTCGCGCAGGCACCGCAGCTCAAGGCGGTGATTCGCCATGGCGCGGGCCTGGACATGATTCCTGTGGAAGCGGCTTCCGAAGCCGGGATCGTGGTAGCCAATGTGCCCGGCGTCAATGCCAATGCCGTCGCAGAATACGCGGTGGGCCAGATCATCAATTTGGCGCGCCGGCTCGCCCTGATGGATGCCACGCTCAGGCGTCAGTCCTGGGGGCAGGCTCGCGCCTGGTCGGATCATGGGCTTGAGCTGCGCGGCAAGACGGTGGCCGTGGTCGGGGTCGGGGCCATCGGTGGCAGGGTGGCGTCGATATGTGCACAGGGCTTTCAGATGCGCGTGCTGGGCGTGCATCACTCGCCTCGCCAGGACCCTGCCGGGCAGATCGAATATGTGCCGCTGCGCGTAGCGCTTGAACAGGCCGACTTCCTGGTGCTTGCCTGCCCGCTCACGCCGGCCACCGAAAAGCTGATCGGGGCCGCCGAGTTCGCGCTCATGAAGCCTACTGCCTTCCTGGTCAACGTATCGCGCGGCAAGGTTATCGACAACGATGCGTTGATGGATGCCCTGGCTCAGCAGCGCCTTGCCGGTGCTGCCCTTGATGTTTTCGACCCATCGCCGCTGCCGCAGGGTCACCGCCTGGCCAGCCTGGACAACACCTGCCTGTCGCCGCATGCGGCGGGCATTACGCAGGAAAGCATGCGCGCCCTGAGCATGAGTGTCGCGTCCCAGATTCAGGACATACTTTCGGGCCGCTACCCAGAACACTGGTTCAACATTTCCGCTCGCAGCCGTATCGAAGCGCGGTGGCCGTCACACTATACGCAGGAGTCTTAATGTCCAAAATCGTCAGTATTCGTGCCATCCCCCTGTCATTCCGCCTGCCCGAAGGCAAAACCGTCACGCTGGGCATAGGCAGCACCATCAAGCGCGACACCATCATCGTCCGCGTTGAAACCGAGAGCGGGGCCGTTGGCTACGGGGAGTCGCATCCCGGCAGAAGCCCCGGCGCGGTGGCCAGCCTCATCACCAACACCCTGGCGCCGCTGGTCACCGGCATGGATGCTTTCGACACCAATGGCGTGTGGGCGCGCATTCACAAGATGCAATTGGCCAGCCATGGCATGGGGGCGGGTGCGAGCCTGGCCATGTCGGGCATCGACATGGCTCTGTGGGATATCCGCGGCAAGCTCTGCGGCCAGCCCCTGTTCAAGTTGCTGGGGGGAGCGTCAAAGCCGATCAAGGCGTATGCCGGTGGCATTGCGCTGGGTTACCAGCCCGCCGATTCGCTTGCCGACGAGGCACTCAGCTATATAGAACAAGGTTATCGCGCCATCAAACTGCGTCTGGGCGATGGGATTCGCAACGATACGGCACGCTTGAGGGCTGTGCGCAAAGCGGTGGGCGAAGATATCGACATTCTTACGGATGTGAATGCCTCCTACTCGCTGGAAGAGGTGCGCCGGCTGGTTCCTGCGCTGGAAGAGGTGCAGGTCGGCTGGCTGGAAGAACCCTTCGCCTGCGACAACTTCGGCGCCTATCGGGCGGCTGCTTCGTTCACCAGCCGCGTCCCCATGGCTGCCGGCGAAAACCATTACACCCGCTATGAGTTTGCGCGTCTGCTGGAAGAAGGCGCCGTACAGGTGTTTCAGCCGGATTTGTCCAAGACGGGCGGCGTAACCGAAGCAATGAGAATCGCCGCGATGGTGTCCGCCTGGGGCTACCCGGTGCACCCGCACAGTTCTGCCACCGCCATCAATCATGCAGCCTGTCTGCACATGCTTGCGGCCGTCGATAACGCCGGCTATTTCGAAGCCTGCGTATCCCACTACAACCCGTTTCGCGACATGTTTGGAACGGCCTTTCAGGTTGACAAAGAAGGCTGTGTCGTACCGCCGCAAGGCAATGGTTTGGGGGTCGAAGTCGATGAAAGTCTGTTCAAGGAATACGCCTTCATCGATGGGCCCGGCTACGTCGTCAAGTTCTAACCACCAAAGGAGAAACCCATGAAGAAGATTTTCTGTCTGTTGCTGGCATCGGGCACGATGGCTGCGAGTCTGGTCGGCGGCCTTGCTCATGCCCAAGCCTATCCTGAGCGCAGCATCACGCTGGTTGTCCCCTGGAATGCCGGTGGTTCCGTCGACCTGACTGGCCGGCAGATTTCCGACATTCTTGGCAAAGAGGGGGTAAAAGTCGTCGTCGAGAACCTGGCAGGCGCTTCCAGTACGATAGGTCTGACCAAAGTCGCGCGATCCGAACCCGACGGATACACGGTAGGGATTGCCACTTCATCATTGATGGGGGTCATCGCTCAGGACATGACGCCGCTGCGGGTGGATGATTTCACGGCGCTCAATCAGACCACCGTTGAACAGCTGATCCTGGTTGTGCCCGACGCCAGCCCGGCCAATAATGTCGAAGAATTCGTCAAGCTCATGAAAGACGCCCCCCAAGGCATCTCGATTGGCACGCCGGGCAGCAATAACGTCAACCATACCTTTGCGGCCATGCTGGCCCGGGCGCTCGAAGTTGAATACACCAACGTCCCGTATACCGGCGGAGCCAAGGTGCTGGTTGATCTGGCGGGCAATCAGATCGACGCCGCGGTATTGAAGCCATCCGAAACCATCACGCATATCGAATCGGGCCGCATCAAGCCTATAGGCGTTTTTTCCAAGTCGCGCGTCGACATCCTGCCTGATGTGCCTACATTCGACGAGAAGAATATAGACGTGTTCCCCTTTGGGGCGCTTGAGCAGATGTCTTATCTCGTAGCCCCCAAAGGGATGTCGGAAAGCCGTGCCGAAGAAGTCCGCAAGCTGTTTGCCAAGGCCTTGAACTCTGACGCCTATCAGGAATTTGCGGTGAAATACGGCATGAAAGTCACCGATCTTCAAGGCGATGCGCTGCAAGAGCAGGCCAAGGCTATCCAGCAGACCTTCAATACGGTTGCGCCTCGGATCTTCACCAAGAAATAAGACCGGCGTCTGGGGGGCGGTGGTGCATCCGCCGATCCCCAACCGGGTCTAGCGGATATGTCTCAGAAAAAACCCGAATCCACCTCACGCATTCTTGCCGACATCCTGACGCTCATCCAGAAACGGGAATACGAGCCGGGTGAACGGCTGCCTTCAGAGCGGGAATTTTCCGAACGCTTTGGGGTAGGGCGCGGCACGATCAGGGAAGCGCTGTCTGTCCTTGAGCGGCTGCGATATTTGAAGCGCAAGCCGAATTCCGGCATATATCTGACATCCACCCCCGAGCGGGCCAGCCTCGAAACCCTGGGGCTGTTTTCAGAACTGGGCTTAAGCCTGGCTTCCGACAAGTTGGCTGAAGCGCTGGAAGTCAGACACATCATAGAGATGCATGCGGTGCAACTCGCCTGCGAGCGGCGGACCGATGATGATCTGCAGCTTATTGCATCCATCGTCGATCGTTTTGACCAGGCTGATGCCTCGCGGTCGCACGAGGTCTGCGAGCTTGATTTCGAATTCCACATGGCATTGTTCAAGGCCGCCCACAATACCGTGCTTGCCCAACTGGTCACGCCGTTCTACATCATGTCTGCCGCCCGGCGCGCCATTTTTTTCTCGGATCCTGACCGTTGCCGGAAATCCAATGAACAGCATCGGCAGCTGCTTGAGTTTCTACGGGAACGCGATGTCGAATCTGCGCAACGTGTCCTGGCCATGCATATTGCACGCGTCGATGCGGAACTGCGGGATATAAGCATAGGCCGGTAAAGACTAAGCCTGTTGCACCGGTCTCCAACTGCCTTACAATCAGTGTCATGTTCGCCTGCGGAAAATCCCTCTGGTGCAAACGTATGTCGGTCTGGCAAGCGCTGTTTTGCCTGACTGTACTGGCGTTTCTGTGTCGGGCCGTGATTCCTGTGGGCTATATGCCAGACCTTTCCGGCAAGCGCGACACTACCTTTGCCATCACCCTGTGTGTGGGTGGCAACCTGGCTGTCATGCAGATGGGGTTTTCTGATGATGCCGGCAATGCATCGGAAGACAACGGTTTCAGCGGCCCGGATTGCCCCTTCGGCATCAACGCAAGCCATAAGCTTCTGGCCGGGCTGAATACCCTGGCCCTGGCGGGTTTGCCTGTTATCTTTCACTCGGCAGCGCCTGCCGCAAGCTGCCAGGCCTTGCCCCCCATGCCGGCCCTGGGGCCGCCCCTGGGCTCGCGCGCTCCTCCTTTCAACCTCGGCTGATCCTTTCGCTGCGGCCCGTGTCGGCCGCATTCCCGAAGCTTTTGTCCGAGGTTTTTTCATGTTTACAGTTCGTACCGGCGCCCGCCTGGCGATTGCCCTGGCGGCCACGTTTGCCGCACCCCAGGTGCTCGCGCATATCACGCTCGAAATCAGGCAGGCCCCTATAGAAACCCGTTATAAGGCGGTACTGCGTGTTCCGCATGGTTGTGATGGTTCACCAACCACAGCGCTGCGTGTGCAGATTCCCGAAGGGGCCATAGCGGCCAAACCCCAGCCCAAAGCCGGCTGGCAGCTGGAAACCACCGAGGGCGACTACGCCCGGCCTTACACCATGTATGGCGCCCAGCTTGCCGCCGGCGTCAAGGAAATCGCCTGGACTGGCGATTCCCTGCCCGATGCACATTATGACGAGTTCGTATTTGTGGCCTACCTGAGCGACGGGCTTACCCCTGGCGAAACGCTGTACTGTCCTGTGGTCCAGGAATGCGAGCAGGGCGTTGAGCGCTGGACGGGCGTACCCGACGCCAGCCATCACGGTCACGGTCATGGTTCGGGCCACAGTCATTCACATTCGCACTCCCATTCGGAATCGCAGGCTCCAGGCCTGAAGCTGCTGCCCAAACCATGAGCGGCCTGAATACTTTCCAAAGATGATCAACCTGAAGGAGATAAACATGTCTACATTGTTCAAATGGGTGGGGTTTACGGCATCCGCCTTGTTGATTTCCACGGCTGTGCAGGCGCAGGTCGTAGTTGAAGACCCATGGGTCCGCGCTACGGTGCCACAGCAGAACGCCACGGGCGCCTTCATGCGTCTTACGTCCGAAACCGCCACCTCACTGGTTCAGGCGGATTCGCCCGTCGCCAAGCATGTTGAAGTGCATGAAATGGTGATGGAAAACAATGTCATGAAGATGCGCGAGATCCCCGCTGTTGCCCTGCCGGCTGGCCAGCTTGTCGAGCTCAAACCTGGCAGCTACCACATCATGCTGCTCGACCTGCATGCGCAGGTAAAGGAAGGCGAGAATGTGCCGCTGACCCTTACTTTTGAAGATGCCGGCGGCAAGCGCAGCACTGTGGATATTCAGGCGCCGGTACGCCCGCTGGCTACCGGTGCAGACGGTAAAGCGCAGAGCCACGGCCATAAGCATTGAGGAAGCAGCATGACGCGTATTTTTGTTGGTCTGGCCACTGCCCTGGCGGTGGTGGCCTCCTTATCTGTACACGCTCATGGCGGCCACGGTAGCCAGGGTCACGAAAGCCATGACCACAGCCATCATGGCCACGGACATGGTCATCATCATGGGCATGAGCTGCCGGTTTTCCCGGATGCCGCCAGGGCCGAGGCTCCTGATGGGGTGACGGTAGAGGGTTGCTGGATACGGGCACTGCCCAATCGGCTGCCTGCCGCGGCTTATCTCAAGGTCGCCAACGCCGGTGCCCAGGATGTTGTGATGGTAGGTGCGCAGGCAGACGGTTTCGGCCGGGTGATGCTGCATGCACATCAGACGGTAAATGGCATGGCAAGCATGGTGCATGCGGGCAAGGTCGTTGTGCCGGCTGGCGGCAGTTTCGATTTCGCACCCGGTGGCCACCATGTCATGCTGGAAAAACCGCAAATCGACCTGAAGATCGGTGGTACGCACCCAATTACGCTATGGTTCGACGGCAATCTGGCCCTCACGGCCAGCTGCGACGTCAGCCCGCCTTCGCGCATGAAGTAGGGCGGCCTGAACCGACCTGCCACCGCAGTGCGGCAGGCGCCATGTCTTGAAGGCAGGTCGGTTCGGTGGTTCGTCTGGATTTGAGTTCTTAACGTTTCTGGAACACGGGCAGCCTGCGTTCCGCCATGGCGGTAATGCCTTCCTTAAAGTCAGCGGTACGGAAGTGCGCGCGCTGCAGTTCGAGTTCGCGCTGATTCACCCGCTTTGCTTCTTCGGCCAGGCCTTGGCGCAGGGTTGCGCGTGTGGCTTCGACCGCAATCGGGGCCGAGGCGGCGATTTCTTCCGCCAACGCATGGGCCTGCTGCTGGATGTCTGCCGCGTCGACCAACATATCAGCCAGGCCGATGCGCAAGGCTTCGGCACCATCTATCCGGCGGCCTGTGTAGAACAGCAAGGCCGCCTGCTGCACCCCGATCAGGCGGGGCAAGGTCATGCTCAAACCAAATCCGGGGTGGAAACCCATGCGATTGAAATTGGCGCTGAACCGGGCTTCAGGGCTGACCACGCGGAAATCCGCCAGCACGGCCAGGCCCAGACCCGCACCGATGGCTGGCCCATGCACGGCTGCCACGATGGGTTTGCGTGAATCGAACAGGCGCATGGCCTGAGCATAGAACGGGGTGGGGTCGCCGTCCTGGCTTTCTTCTGAAGTGAAATCATAGCCGGCGCAAAAAGCGCGGCCTTGGCCAGAAAGCACGATGACGCGGCATTGATCGTTAGCGTCCAGTTCCTGAAGCAGGTCGGCCAGGTTGCGGGCCAGCGCCGTGCTCATGTGATTGAACTTGCCATTGCTCAACGCGATACTGGCAATATGCCCTTCAAGTGTGAAGGAAAAACCGGGGGAATCGTTATTCATTGTCGTTTTCTGAATGAGGCCCTATGAAACGGCCTTGTCGGGATGCAGTCGGTTGCCCGCCCAGGGCCGCATTGCGACCCTGGGCAGATCTTGTTTTATTGCTTTTCTATATTGGCATCTTTTGCGACTTTGTTCCAGAGTGCGATTTCGTTCTTAATGAACTGCTGTAGTTCTTTGCTGCCTGTGAATTCGGGCTTCAGATCGAAGGTAGCGAAGAATTTCTCGGTTTCGGGCAGCCGGGACGCCTGCTGGAAGTAGCCTTCCAGTTTTTCCATGATGCCGTCGGGTGTGCCAGCGGGGGCAACCGCCGCAACCCACAGAAAGATCTTGAAGTTTGGAATACCGGCTTCATCCGCCGTAGGCGCGTTTGGCACCGACGGGTACTGCTGGCCATCGGCAATGACCAGCAGGCGGATTCTTTCAGATTGGGCCAGCGCCTGGGCGGCCGTTATGTCGGCAAAACCATAATCGACCGTCTTGGATGCAATGGCTGTCACCGTTTCGCCGGCACCCTTGAATGGGATGTTTACCGCCTTGATCCCCTTGATCTGATTGAAGTATTCCCCAATCAGCTGATAACCTGCCGAGCCCGTCCCAAAGCTCAGTTCTTCGGGGTGTTTTTTAGCATGGTCGACAAGGTCTTCAAGGTTCTTGAACGGCGAATCCTGGGGGACGGCCAGCACACCCGGGGTCTTGAATATGAAACCGATGGGCTTGAAATCGGTGGTTGAATCGTAGGGCAGGCTTTTGAACAAGGCGCTATTGGTGGCCAGTGTCGAGTTGCTGCCGATCAGTATCGTATACCCATCTGCGGGGGCGTCAAGAACTGTTCTGACTGCGATGAACCCATTGCCGCCCGGCCTGTTTTCCACAATGACGGGTACACCGGCGATTTCGGACACTTTTTGAGCGTAGTAACGTGCGCTGGTATCGGTGCCGCTACCGGGGTTGAACGGAACGACGAATTTTATCGGCTTGGAGGGATAATCATCGGTGGAAGCCGCCTTGCCAGCCATGGGGACCATGGCCAGGCAGGCCGTTGTTGCGAAGGTGAGTAGAGTTTTTACCAACATGCCGTCTCCTTTTGTTTCCAGTTGTAAAAATTATGAATTTGCCCGCCACTATACAGCTTTGTGCTCAGTGCTGTCTTGATACTACCGGGCTTTTCGCTTCGCCGCGAACGCCGATGCTTGCGCCTCCGCGCCTGGCGAATCGGAGCGGCATGCAGGCCGCGACGTGGGCAAGCTCCGGCCGGCAGGCCGGAGTTCTTCAT
Source organism: Burkholderiaceae bacterium (assembly GCA_041678385.1). Classification (GTDB taxonomy): domain Bacteria; phylum Pseudomonadota; class Gammaproteobacteria; order Burkholderiales; family Burkholderiaceae_B; genus Yanghanlia. The sequence continues at coordinate 12,052 of JBAYOJ010000024.1, forward strand.
CAACGCATTCCGAACGTTTTTTGACTACTGACTATCGTATCCATGACCAAAGACACCCATCTGCTGATTGTCGACCCGCAAAACGACTTCTGTGATTTGCCGCTCAGTTATCTGCCGCACGACCCCGTGCAGACCGGCGCCCGGCTCCAGCCGCAGCTGCCGGTGCCGGGCGCGCATGCCGATATGCAGCGCCTGGCCCGCTTCATCCGCCTGGGTCAGGCGGCAATCGCGTCTGTCACCATCACGCTGGATTCGCACCACCATGTCGGTATTGAGCGCCCCGCGATGTGGCGCAAGGCCGACGGCAGTCCCATTGATCCGTTCACCCAGCTTGGCAGTGACGATGTCCGGCAGGGCAGGTTTGTTCCCCGTGACCCGGCGGCCCTGGAATCCGTGCTTGCCTACCTGGAAGCCCTGGAAGCTGCGGGGCGCTATACCCATATGGTCTGGCCCACCCATTGCGAAATCGGCACATGGGGGCACAACCTGCATGCTGATGTACTGGCCGCCTGCAACGCGTGGGAACAGCATCACGGCCGCAGCACGGCAAAGGTGCTGAAAGGCAGCAACCCTTATACGGAACATTACAGCGCGTTCATGGCCGAAGTCCCCGACCCTGACGATGTGGCCACGCAGTTCAATCAGAGTCTGTTCAATAGCCTGAAGTCGTCTTCATGCCTGCTGGTGGCGGGCGAGGCCGGCAGCCATTGTGTGAAATCCACGCTGGAGCATTACGCGCAGCACGTGGATGACGCGGCCATGGCGCGCGTGGCCCTCCTCACCGACTGCATGAGCCCGATTCCCGGCTTCGAGCCCGCCTACGACGCTTTTCTGGCAGCAATGGAAGGGCGGGGCGCCCGTTTGCTGACGACAACGGCGTGGCTCAGCCAGCAGGGCATTAAATAGTGCTGTGGCAGTTCCGGGGTGCCAATGCCCCGGTGCAGTCTGAATACTGCATATCCATGATTCTGTAACGTTTGCTTTCTATCATTCGGTTCCGATTCGCTGGTGCCCGTTCTGGTTTCTCCAGCGTCTCAGGCGACCACCACCGAAGGCAGCTCGGATGCCTCAACCGCTATCGCCCTGGACGACGATTACATGGTGGTGGCCGATGACGAGGGTGCCATCTTGCGTGTATTCAACCGCGAAGGCGGCGAGGCAGTGAAAGAATGGTCCATTACCGAAGCTGCGGCTGCGGGTGGAACCGGCCTGGGTGTGGATGAGATCGACCTCGAAGCCAGCACCCGCATGGGCGATACCTTCTATTTCACGGGATCACACAGCAATAAGCGCAACGGCAGCGAAGCCGATGAGCGTGAATTCCTCTTTTCGGTGAAGCTTACCGGTACGGGCGCCGATACGGCATTTGAATTACTGGACATCCAGAGCGGCCTGGAAGATCTGCTGATGGCCTGGGACGATGCCAACGTGCATGGCAAGGGCGTCGGGCACTACGGCTTTGCGGCATCTTCCGCTGGCGGTGTGGTTCCTGAACAGGTCAGCGGCTTTTCCATTGAAGGCATGACCGCGTCGCTGGACAACAGCCAGCTGCTGCTGGGTTTCCGCGCACCGCAGGTTGACACGCAAACCCGCGAAAAAGCATTGATCATCCCCGTATCGGTGGACACCGTATTTTCGGATGCACCGGTGTTCGGTGACCCCATCGAACTGAACCTGGGCGGGCGCGGCATCCGCTCCATCGAGAAAGCGGCCGACAACAGCGGATATCTGATTCTGGCTGGTCCGGCAGGTTCCGCTGCGGCCGAGACCCTAAACGATTTCCGCCTGTATCGCTGGGACGGCAGTGGGAATCAGGATGGCCTGACCGAGCTGGACATTCTGGATGCCAACGGCGAGATTGTCAGCCTGGACAGCCTGCTTGAAGCAACCGGCGGCAGCTTTGAAACCCTGGTGGAAGGCAGCGGCCTGGAAGCCGGCACCCGCCTGCAACTGCTGCAGGATAACGGCGACACCGTCTGGGAGGGCCGGACTCTGGTTTCCAAGGATCTGGATCCCCAGGACCAGCAGTTCATGGGCGACTGGGTTGAACTGGGCCTGGCAGCAGAAAACAAGGCTCCTGAACTGGCCTCGTCCAATGTGGGCGCCGACCCCATCGGCCACAGGGCGGATCTGATTCTGAGGTTTGACGAAGCCGTCAAGCTGGGCGCAGGCAGCATCGTGTTGAAGCAGCGCGCTGAAGGCGAGGGCGATGACCTTGTCATCCAGACCTTCACGCTTGAAGAGGGCGTGGCTGACGGGGTTGCCGTGGCCTACAACGTCCTTACCCTCAACCCGGACGACGATCTGGAAGCCGGTAAGGAATATATTCTGGAATTCAATGGCGACGTCATCACCGACCTGAGTGCACTTTCCCTGTCTGCCGAACTGGATAGCCTGTCCTTCACAGTGGCAGCGCATGGAGCCTGGATGATTCGGTGGATGTGGTTGCGGTTGGGGGCAAGGGGCTGGGCGGGGGCGACGCTGTATTCCTCTACGACCAGTACGAGAACCTGATCACTGCCCTCAATTACGGTGCGCCAGGGCGGGACCTGACGGCACTTGACGGTACGATAGTTGCGCCCATCCCGGACAGCCAAGGTGGCCATGCCGGTGCGGCTGTGGGGGGGGCCAAAGCAGTGTCCGCCGTGTGGGACGCTGCCAATTCCACGCCTTACGACCCCATCTATATTGCAGCCACAACGCTGCCCGACGGTTCCACCGGTACACCGGGCGGGGTCGAGACACTGCCGCTTGCACCCAGTACCTTGCTGATTACCGAGGTCACGTCAAAGCACTCGTCGGACATCGACTTCTTCGAGGTGTACAACTACGGCTCAGACAGCATAGACCTGAGCGGCTGGGGCTGGACAGATTCGGCAAAGGAAAAGTTCGGCACCTTCGCAGACGGCACGACGATTGATGCCGGCGGCGTGCTGGTTGTTGTGGGCGAGGAAGATACGATGGACGACTTCCTGGCAGCATGGAGGCTGGAGGCTGACCCGCTACGCTATGTGGAAGTGGACGGGCCGGGCCTGGGCAAGGGCGACGGCGTCATCCTGTACAACGGCGCGCAGCAGACCATGGCATGGTTCAACTACAGCGGCTCCGATATCACCGGCCTGGATGAGATGCTGCTTTCCAGCATTCCCGGCGACGGTAACGAACACGCAGGCGTAGCCGCTGGCGCTTCGACGGATTCGGTGTCTGCAATGTGGGATGGCGTGTCCAACCTGTTCCCGGTCTATGTTGCCGCCACCGAATTGCCGGGTGGCGATACGCTGGGTTCACCAGGCGAGGTCTTCTTCGCCTAAACAAGGGGCCGGGGGGGGCTGCATGGTGCCCCCGGCCTACTTCAGCGTAGTCGTTCGACCTGCACGCTGGCTTCGCCTGCATCATTCGACACCCAGGCACTCCCTTCCTGTATGTTGATGTTCAGCTCCATCTTTCTTGCAGCCATTTCCGCCAGCCTGGCCGTGCCTTCGGTATCCAGAAGGTAGACGCGCAGTTTGTCGGCACGTTCCAGCTTGCCCTGCACACCTTGCCACCACAGGCCGGCATTGCGGCCGTAGGCAAGGATGATCACTTCTTCCGACCTGCCGCAGGCCTTCAGTATGCGCCGTTCGTCAGGCAGGCCGGTTTCCACCCATTGCAGGATGTCGCCGGTCAAATCCTTGCGCCATAGATCGGGCTCGTCGCTTTCGGAAAGACCGCGCGTAAATGTCAGGCTATCGTCCGGATCAATGAATAAGGCATAGGCCAGCAGACGCACCATCATGCGTTCATCGGTTTCAGAGGGATGCCGTGCCACGGTGACGCTATGGCTGTTGTAATAGGCGCGATCGTGGTCGGCGACGTGCAGATCGGCTTTATAAATGGTTGCGCGCAGGGCCATGAAAGGATGCCTCGATAGGCATTTTGATCTGGAAAGGCCCGATGATACATGCAATGGCGAACCCGGCCAGTGCCATATCCACATGCAGCGGATTGCCGGGTTCACTTGAATCTGTTCATAAAGGCAACGAACTGCGCCATCTGCATGGGGCGGGCCAAAGCATAGCCCTGCCCATAACGCACGCCGGCCGCCAGCAGCAGCCGTGCCTGCTCCATGTTCTCAATACCTTCGGCGACGGTGTCGGCGTCGATGGCGCGGCCGATATTGACGATTTCAGCAATCAGGCTTGACCTGAGCGTGGCGTCTTCAAGCTCATGGACAAACGAGCGGTCAATCTTCAGCCTGTGAGGTGAAAGCTTGGTGACAGACTTCAGGTTGGAATAACCGGTACCGAAATCGTCCACGGCAATCAAGAACCCCTGCGCTTTCAGGCACTGCACTTCGGTAATCAGTTCGCTGGACAAACTGTGTTCGGTGATCTCTACGCAAATATCCAGATCATCCCGGTTCGCCAGCTGCAGGGCTTCCGTGAGTATTGGAATCAGCTCATCCGGGATCACGCTTTTGGGAAAATAGTTCACCGCGATACTGAATTTGTCATCCCAG
>JBAYOJ010000025.1:0-15884 GCA_041678385.1 Burkholderiaceae bacterium
GTCGGCCATGATCCCGTAATAGAACACAAACATGTGGACCGCGATCAGCGGAATCACCATGCCGCTCTGGGCGCCGAGTTCTACCACCACCGGCGCCATCAGGGTGGCCATCAGAATATAGTTGGCGGTGGTTGGCATGCCCAGGCCCAGCACCAGGCAGACGGCAGCAGTGAAGAACAACATGACCAGCACGTTGCCCATGGACACCATTTCCACAAAGGCCGTCATGCGCAGACCCAGACCGGTCAGCGTGATGGCACCCACGATCAGGCCGGCTGTACCGCAGGCGATGGCGATGCCCACCATGTTGCGCGCCCCTTCCTGCAGGCCGACGATGGCTTCGCTGAAACCCTGGCGCAGGGGCTCGGCAATGGATTGACGCCGAAAGAACGCGATCAGGGGCCGCTGCGTGACCATCTGAAACAGCATGGCCATCACCGCCCAGAAGGCCGACAGCCCGGCGGAAAGCTGATCCACGGCCAGACACCACACCAGAATGCCGATGGGAATCAGGTAATACAGCCCCGCGCGAACCGTGGGCCATGCCTCAGGACGCACCGGATTTGTAATATTGATATCGGTGGGCAGATCAGGGTGCTGCGCCGAAATGCGCAACAGCCATAGATACAGCGCCAGCAACACTAACAGCAAGATAGGTGTGGCCGCCGCGCCCGCCACGGCACGCACACCCAGACCGACCCAATAGACCAGCCCCATGACGACCAGGGTGCCGGCTATGCCCATGCCCCAGCCGGCCAGTTTCTGCAACGGCGTCTTGGGTGTGCCGGCGGACATCATGGGGTTGATACCCAGCTTGAGCGCCTCAAGGTGGACAATATAGAACAGCGCCACATAGGAAATACTGGCAGGCAGCAAGGCATGCCGGATGATGTCCGTATACGGGATACCCACATATTCGATCATCAGGAAGGCGGCTGCCCCCATGACCGGCGGCATGATCTGGCCGTTGACCGAGGATGCGGTTTCAATGGCACCGGCGCGCACACCGCCGTAGCCCGCCTTTTTCATGAGCGGAATGGTGAAGATCCCGCCCGTCACCACGTTGGCAACCGACGACGCAGAAACAATGCCGTTGACCGCCGAGCTGACCACCGCCACCTTGGCCGGGCCGCCCCGCAGGTGCCCCAGCAAGGCGAATGACACCTGCATCATGTAGTTGCCCGCACCGCAGCGATCAAGCAGCGAACCAAGCAGCACAAAAATGAAGATATAGGAAACCGAGACCCCAAGCGCCACCCCATAGACGCCTTCGGTGGTGAGCCACATGTGCGACACCAGGCGCTCGATAGAAGCCCCTCGGTGCGCCAAGGCTTCCGGCAGCCAGGGCCCCAGGAAGACATAGGCGACGAATATGACGCCCAGCACCGCCATGGGCGCACCCAGCGCGCGGCGGGTGACTTCCAGAAGCAGCACCAGGCCGATGGCCGCCGTGGCAATGTCCATGGTGGTGGGGATGCCCGGCCGGGTGGCCAGCTCGGCATAGAAAAAATACAGGTAGCTGGCGCAAAACCCGCCAACCAACGCCAGTACCCAGTCATGCAAGGGCATGACATCTCGTCGCGAACGCTTGCTGGCGGGATAAGCCAGATAACCGAGGAACACGGCGATCCCCAGATGCAGGGCACGCGCCTCGGTATCATTGAAAATGGCGAAATTCAGCGTGAACGGCAATGGGGAGGCATACCAGAGCTGGAACAAGGACCAGAACAGCGCCCCCAGAAAGAGAACTTTGCCGGTCAGGCCGCCAACCGTCCGGCCACCCCTGTCGACATCAGCGACAAGTTGTTCGAGTTTGGCGTTGGCGGCTTGCTGTTCCGGAGACAGCTCGGGCTTTGAGGTCATGCTTATTCCCCAGTGCGATGTAAGGATCCCGCTACGTCATCAGCAATGGGTCTGCGTCGTGCGTGCAACGGTATCCGGGCGAAACGAAAGACCGGCGCTTGTAGCGCCGGCATGCAGGCTGTGAGGCCTGCAGATAACCCCAGCCGTGTAGCCGGAGCATTCTCAGCCTCGCTGTAGTGAACGGCGAGGCTGGTGCTGAGGCACATTATCAGAGCAGGCCTTTTTCCTTGAAATACTTCTCGGCGCCCGGATGCAGCGGAGCCGACAGGCCGTTCTTGACCATATCTTCTTTTTCAAGCAGACCCAACGCCGGGTGGAGCTTCTTGAAGTCGTCGAAGTTTTCGAAGACTGCCTTCACCACGGTGTAGATTGTTTCTTCAGGTACATCGATTGAAGAAACAAAGGTGGCCAGTACGCCGTAGGTGTTGGTTTCTTGAGCGTTGTTGGGGTAGAGCCCGCCAGGAATGGAAACCTTGGCGTAGTAAGGGTAGGTTTCGACAAGTTTGTCGACCACCGGCCCCGTCAGGGAAATCAATTGGGCGCCGCAGCTGGTCGTTGGGTCTTGAATGTTGGCGGATGGATGGCCGACTCCATAGAAAAAGCCGTCGATCTTGCCGTCGCACAGCGCGCTGCCGTGCTCGTCAGGACGAAGCTCGGAAGCCAGCGAGAAAAAGCTCAGCTCGCGGCCCTGGGCCTGTAGCAATTGCTCCATGGAAGCGCGCGTACCGGAACCCGGGTTGCCCACGTTGAAACGCTTGCCCTGGAAATCGTCAAAGCTCTTGATGTTTGCTTCTTTGCGTGCGACCACGGTGAAGGGCTCGGGGTGCAGGGAGAATACCGAACGAAGTTTTTCGAACTTGCCGGCGTCCTTGAACTGACCTTCGCCGTTGTACGCATTGAAACCGACATCAGACTGGACCACGCCCAGGTCGAGTTCGCCCGCCTTGATCGTGTTCACATTGAAGACCGAACCACCGGTGGACTCCACCGAGCAGCGGATGCCGTGATCGGCGCGATCCTTGTTCACCAGACGGCAGATGGCACCCCCGGCAGCGTAATACACGCCTGTGACACCGCCCGTGCCTATGCTGACGAATTTCTGCTGCGCGGCCGCGGGCAGCGGTGCCATTAGCGCGGCGAACATCGCTGCGGCACCGGCGCTCACGGCAAGATGCCTGCCAAATGTGGACTTGATTTTCTTTTGCATACGAACTCCTTGGGGCTGGCCTGAGATTATCTGGCTGTTGTAACCGTTGCGTGGGCGAATGCCCATTGCAATGACCTGAGTATCCTACCGCCACAGCGGCCATGGTAGCGCCCCAATTTCCTTGGGGTTTGCCCTAGAAAGCACGCTTTTAGCCCTAATTTCATTGATTTCGCGCTGTCAGACGCCCAAGATGACGCGCGACACTGGCTTGTGCCGCCTGATCAAGCGCCGTTGGCGCGGGCAGCTTCAGCCCAGCGCGGTATCCAGCAACATCATGATCACGAAGCCTATCATCAGCCCCCCGGTCGCCCACGATTCATGGCCTTTCCGGTGTGATTCAGGGATGATTTCATGGCTGATCACGAATAGCATCGCACCCGCAGCCAGTGCCAGCCCCCAGGGTAGCAGCGCCGCTGAAAAAGCCACCACCAGCACGCCGAAGATCGCCATCAGCGGTTCAACCAGGCCCGAAAACACGGCCACGCCGACCGACAGCCCTCGCCCGTACCCCACGCCACGCATGGCCAGGGCGACCACCAGCCCCTCCGGTATGTCCTGCATCGCAATGCCGGCAGCCAAGGCCCGTGCACTGGCGGCGTCCGGCCCGGCAAAAGCCACGCCTATGGCCAGGCCTTCCGGCAGGTTGTGCAGCGCGATGGCAATGACAAACAGCCATACACGCTTTATCTGCAACGAACGGCTGCCCTCTACGCCCTTGATGAAGTGTTCATGAGGCAACATGCGGTCGATCAACAGCAGCGCAGCCGCGCCAATCAAAATACCGGCGCCTATCGTGGAACTTGCCGCCCATTTCCCCGCACCCAATGATGTCGCCGCGTCCAGCCCGGGAATGATCAACGAAAAGGCACACGCTGCCAGCATGACGCCTGCGCCAAAGCCCAACATCGCGTCGTGCATGCGCTGTGAGGGATTCCAGGAAAACAAGACCGGTAAAGTGCCCAGGCCCGTGGCCAGCGCCGCGGCCCCGCCCCCCAGAACCGCGCCGGACAAGGCCGGCATGTCACCTTGCATGGCGGCATAGATGGCGGTGGCCACCAACACGGACGTGATCAGGGCAATCGTGAGAAACAGCCTTTGAGATAACTGTGGATGAGAAAGAGAAGGCATATTTTCGCGCTGCGGAATGGACGACACAGTAGGCTCCAGAAACCAGGACTGTCGGATGAAATTATTCTACGCTTCAGGGAATCAGGCCCAGCCTTTCGTTTTCGATTTCGGCCACCACGGGTTGAAGATCCGGCATTTTGCGGTTGGCACGCGACGAGAGTTCGCGAAACCGCGATACCTTCCCGTGCAGACCCTGCTGGCCAGCGACTGCCGTCACGGTGCTGTTGTAGTTCCGGCTGACGGTTTCCAGAGCATCACCCAGTTTTCGCAGCCTTTCCGCAACCAGCGCCACCTGGTTGTAGAGGTCCCCCGCCCGGTCGGCCAAGGCCTGTGCCTGTTCGTTGCCCCGGGCGATCATCCACAGGTTGGACACTGTCTTCAGGACCGGCATCAAGGTGCTGTGTGAAACCAGCACCACATTGCGCTGGCTAGCATAGTCGACTAGATCTCTGCCATGTCGCAAAGCCTCGATATAGGCGGCCTCGATGGGCATGAACATCAGTACAAAGCCGGGGCTGCCAATGCCCGGCAAACCACTGTAATCCTTGCGCGACAAGTCATCGATGTGATTTCGTACGGCCCGCACATGGGCATCCAGAAACGCCACCTGATCTTCGTCGGTGTCAGCGGTCAGCGCCCGGTCATAGTCGACCAGGGACACCTTGCTATCCAAAACCAAATGCTTGCCATCAGGCAGCTTGAGTATGAAGTCGGGCACTTTCAGATCGCCATGCTCATCCTTGAACCGGGCCTGCGACTCGTAATGCAGGCCGCGCTCCAGGCCGGCCATCTGCAAACCATGTTCCAGCTGGACTTCGCCCCAGTTTCCCGCCAGCTTCTTGTCGCCCTTGAGGGCGCGGGCCAGGGTCTCGGCCTCGCGGCTCATCTGCAGACCGACTTCAGAAAACCGTTTGATCTCCGTTGCCAGGGACACGTTACCCCGCAGCGATTCGTCATGCACTTGGTTGACCCGATGCTGAAACGCCTGCAGTTGCTCGCGAAAGGGCTGCAGCAGTGCCGATAGCGTATCCTGGCTGGTCGCGCGGAAATCGTGTTCCCGCGCCTGTAATACCTGGGTCGCCAACTGCTGAAAGTCTGCCTTGAGCCGGTCACGCGAGGCGGTGAGTTCTTCCTTCATGGTTTCGAAGGCCTGTAGGCGCTCGTGCTGCGCGGCTTGAAGACGCGCCAACTCCAGTTCGGCCGCATGTTTTTCGCGCAACAAGGCTTCGCAACGCAAGGCCTGTTCGCCCGCCTGCAGGCGGGCTGCGTCCGTCGTCTGTCGTAGCAGATCACACTCGCGCTCCAGCCCGACGGCTCGGCCTTGCGCACGCCGCCAGGCTATCGCCAGGACAATCACAACAAGCCCCAGAACCGCTGCCATCAGAACGTATTCAACAGGTGCACCCCTTAACGCTTCCATCCTGTCCCCACCTCGCTGAAATTCCAGTCAGCAAGCATGATACATTCCCAATGTAAACGACACGTATTGGCATGAGCATGCGGCGATTGGCGTCCGGGGCAATCGGGCTGATCCTTCTTCTGACTTTGTCGGTGGCTGCCGCCACGGCCCCGCAGTGGCCCGACGCCGGCCGCAGCGTACAGATCATCGTGCCCGCACAAACAGGCTCGGGGGTCGGCAACATTGTTGCCCGACTTGTCAGCGATGCACTGGCCACCCGTCTGGGCAACCGTATTGCACTGCATACATTCACCAGCAGCAATAGCTTCCCCGGCATGCTCAATGCCATCGACGCCAGCACCGACGGGTATACGCTGCTGTTTGCGTCCATGGAAACCCTGGTCATCGAACCCACCCTGCAGCGTTCGCCGTCATTCGATCCGCTAGAGAACTTCACCCCCATCGCCCTGGTGGCAGAAATCCCCCATATTCTTGTGGTGAACAACGGCCTGCCCACGCATTCGGTCGGTGAGCTCACCGACTACATCAACAAATACCCCGGCGTGGTGCACTTTGGCTCGTCAGGCAATGGCAGCGCACTGCATCTGGCGGGCGAGTACTACATGAGCGCCACCGGTACCAACATGGTGCACGTCCCCTACAGCGCGGCAGAACCGGCGACCAATAACCTCGTAAGCGGCGACATCCAGGCCATGTTCCAGGTGGTATCGGGCGTCCTTAATTACGTGCGCACTGATAAAGTGCGCGCGCTTGCCGTCATGTCTGGCTCCAGAAGCCCCGCCTTGCCCGATGTGCCCACCATGGCCGAGGTCGGCTACCCCACACTGCAGGCTACGCGCTGGTATGCCCTGCTCACCCTGCGCGGGACCCCAGAAGACATCATCACGCATTACAACACCGCGCTCAACGAGGCGCTGGCGTCACCCGAACTACGCGAACGACTGCTGGAACTGGGCGCAACACCGCTAGGCGGCACCCCTCAGGAACTGGATACCTTCCTGACAAAAGAAACCGTCAAATGGCGGGAAATCATCCAGGACGCCCACCTGCAGCCGCGCTGATTCCAGCCTCACACAACTACAATGAAGGCACCTGCAACGAAACGGAGGGGCGACAATGAAAACAATAGGCTGGGTCGGTCTGGGCAATATGGGCCTGCCCATGGCACAGCGCATTCTCGCCGCAGGCCATCCACTCTGGGTGTGGGCCCGCAACCCGCAGCAGGTCTTCGACCTCAAGCGGCAGGGCGCCCGGGTGGCGACAGACCTGATGGAACTCGCCCAGCGGTCGCAGACCGTGTTCACCATGTTGCGCGACACGGCCGATGTCGACGAAGTCTACGCCGGCATGCGCATCGGTATACAGCCCGATACCCTGTTCATCGACATGACCACCGCCGCCCCTGCGGTCGCCCAACGGGCAGCCGCCCTAGTTGCCGAACGTTCTGCGGGTTTTCTTGACGCCCCCGTCACCGGCAGTGTCGCAGACGCTCGCGAAGGCCAGCTTACCAGCTTTGTAGGCGGTGACGAACACCTGCTGGAAGCCTGCCAACCCGTCTTGTCCTGCCTGGCCGGCCATGTGGTTCATTGCGGCGCCACCAGTGCGGGCTACCGCATGAAGCTGGTGAATCAAACGGTGCTGGCCGGAATCTTCCTGGGGCTGGCCGATGGCCTCGCCCTGGCACGACGCGACGCCTTCTCTACGTCCTTGGTCCTGGATGCCGTAGGCAGTGGCCCAGCCGCCGGCGCATTGTTCCAGACCTACGCCGGCCGCATGCTGCAGGGTTCCGAAGATCGATCCTTCACGGTCGGCCTATTGCGCAAGGATCTACGTCTTGCACAGGCCGAAGCCCAGGAAAGCGGGGTGTCATCTACCTTGCTAGACCTGATTCTTGAACGCTTGAACGCAGCCGCAGAACGTTTCGGCCCCCAGGCAGGAGTACATGTCCTAAGCCGCATGGATCTTTGAAAAGCAAAAAGCAAAAAGGGGGACAGACCACGTTTTTTAAAGAAAAAACGTGGTCTGTCCCCCTTTTTACGGCCAGGCTACGGGGGCGTCGTCCCCGCCAGAGGGGTCGTCGTACATGGACAGCGCTTGTGGGTCAATGAGAATGGGGATGCCTGTGGTGTCGCCCGGGATAAGTTGCGGGATATGAACGAAAGCATAGTCGCGCACGGCATCGATGATACGGCTGGCTTCGGCCGCAGGCGGGCGTTCGCTGTGCGTGAAGGCACCCAGCATGTAAGGCACATAGGTATCCAACGGCCTGTAGATGACACCAGCCTGAGAAAAATTCATTGCCACGCAAGGGTCCACCAATGCGACCCCCAGGCCAGCCTGGACCATCATCACCGCACTGAGGGTGGATGTCGTCACGATCTGCCGCTGTGAATGGTCACGCGACGGATGCAGCAATGCCGTGGAAAGCCGATGACGCATCCGGGATGCGTTTGACAATGTGATGACGGTTTCATCCCCCAGCTGGGCGGCACTGACGGAAGCCGCAGTCGCCAGCGGGTGCGATGCCGGCAAAGCGACCTGGCACGGCGCCTGGGCCGACCAATGCAGTTGGCAGCGGCCCAGTTCCAGAGGCAGGCTGCTGATGCCGAGATCGGCATCGCCATCCTGCAGAGCCTGCACAATGCTGCCGGACGGCATGACGTTGACCTGGAGCTTGTATTCGAACCCGGCGCCGTCACGTTCCATTGCCGCCAGGACTTCGGGCAGCAAAGTGCTGCCGAGAGACATTGAGCAGGCGATGCGTACCGGCCGCGTCAGCCCTTCGGCAATTTCTCGGGAGCGCGCTTCCAGATGCTGCAGGCCGGTCAGCACATTGCGTACTTCTTCCAGAAACTGCCTGCCCTGGTCGGTAAGAGTGACCTGAGGACGCGTACGGACAAAGAGTGTAAAACCGAGCTTCTGTTCAAGGTCTTGCAGCTGCCGGCTGACGACAGGCTGCGAGCGGTCAAGCAAGCGCGCTGCAGCTGTAACGCTGCCGGTGGTATGTACCGCCGCAAAAGCCTCGAATTGGCGAATTTCCATTATGCAGGTGCTCATATATGGCAGAGCATAACAATAGCAGACGTAACATGCTTATGACAAATCTTAACCATAAGTCATATTCACGTAACGAATAATCGAGCTTTGCAGTCACCAAAAAATCGTAACAAGAGCGACATATAATCGGCTGTCTTGCGAAGAATCACCCCGCATGCGTGCCGGTACAGGCAGCATGCGCATCAACAGGAGGTCGAATGACTGACATCCCGCAGATCATGACATTCCACGACGGTCGTAGCGCCCCGACGCTAGGGCTCGGCACCTGGCAGATACCCGACGATTCCGTGACTCAGGTAATACGCCAGGCCGTGGAGCTGGGCTATCGCTCCATCGATACCGCCGCCTTTTATCACAATGAAACCGGCGTAGGTCGCGGCATCAAGGAATGCGGCATACCCCGCGAAGAACTCTTCATTACCACCAAGCTCTGGAACGACAGTCATGCGCATGGTCTCTCGCGGCCTGCATTCGAGTCCAGCCTGAAGCACCTGGGGCTGGACTACGTCGATCTCTACCTGATTCATTGGCCGGCACCCCAGGCTGGTCTTTTTGTTCAGGCGTGGGAATCCCTCATACAGTTGCGCGACGAAGGCCTGGCGAAGTCAATTGGTGTGTGCAACTTTGACACCGCACAGTTACAGGAACTGCTGGATGAAACCGGGGTGCTGCCGGTCCTCAATCAGGTGGAACTGCACCCCCGCTTTCAACAGGTTGAATTACGGCAGTATCACGCCAACAACGAAATCATCACTGAAGCCTGGGGCCCCATTGCCCGCGGCTCACTGCAAGAAAACGCGGTGCTGGGTGACATTGCCACCCGGCTGGGCCGTAGTGTCGCGCAAGTGATACTGCGCTGGCATGTCCAGCTGGGCAATATGATCATTCCAAAATCCACTCGCGCCGAGCGACTGCGCGAAAACATGGCCGTCTTTGATTTCGAACTGTCGGAAGATGACATGGCAACCATTGCGACCCTCGATTCCCCCGAAGGCCGCATCGGGCCCGACCCAGCCACCTTCACCTGACCTGGGGTCGGCGCTCTTCCACCCCGACAGACGGCGGGTGCGCCGCCCGCCCGCTCAGGCATCTTTTGCCCGACGCGCGCCTTTGGACATCAGGCCAGCCCCCGCCGGAGCCAGGGCAAAGATCAAGAACAGCATCAAGGCCGCCTGACGCGCGCCTTCGATGCCACCGGGCTCGGCCAGCCCTGCGAGGTTGGCCACCAAGCCAGCCAGGCTAGAGCCCAGCGCAATGGCGTACAGCTGCAGGGTGGTGATGGCCGCCGATGCAATGTTTTCCTGCCCCTGGGGCGCCGCCTTGAAAATACGGGTAAGCATATTGGGCCAGCACAAACCCACGCCCAGCCCGACCACGAATAGCGGTACGGCCATTGCCCAGACGATGGCATGGCCGCCGCTCATGGGCATCATCACGGCCAGCGCAAACAAGCCCGCCGCGGAAACCCATGGCCCAAGCACAATCATGCGGTCCGCCATTGGCTTGGCCCGCCCCGAGCTCATGAATGACCCGGCTGTCCAGCCTGCCGACATCAGCACCATCCAGTAGCCAGCCAGCAACGGCGACTGCCCATGTATGGTCTGCAGGAAGTACGGGATATAGATTTCCGTGCATACGCCTATGCTCAGCAGGGCAACACAGGCATACAGGCTGGAAAAGGCCGAACCACGACGATAGGTGCCCTCTGGCATGAGGCGGCGGGTGGCATGACGGTCGGCAAAGGCAACCCAAAAAGTCAGGATGCTGCCCGCCAGCACGGACAGCAGGTTCCACACCCATGAAGCGGAAAGACTACCGACCGACACCAGCAGCACGGTCACAACCAGCACCGCGATCTTGCCGAAGGGCGCTGCGACGGGTGGCCCATCGCGTCTTCCCGATACGGCGACCTGCGTCACCACCAGCGCGGCCAGGCCCGCTGAAATCGGCAACATGGCCCAGAACGCGCCGCGCCAATATCCGGCCTGCGCAAATATGCCACCGATGGCCGGACCGGCAAGGGTGGCGACCCCCCACATACTGGAAACCAGCACCATGGCGCGCGACCATAGTCTTTCCTCGAAAAGCAGCCGTACACAGGAATAGCTAAGCCCCAGCATCAGCCCCCCGCCTAGCCCCTGCACACTGCGGCCCACCAGCATCCAGGGCATGGTGGGCGCCAGTGCGCAGCCGATGCTGCCAGCGACAAAAATGCCGATCGCCCATAACAGCGCATTGCGCGGCCCCAGACTGGACAGCAAACGCGGCGTGATTGCTGAACCGAAGATGGACGCCGCCACAAACAGCGTCATGTTCCACGCGTAGTAGGAAAGACCGCCAATGTCGCGCACCGCCGACGGCAGGATGGTCGTCACCATGTAGACATTGATGGCGTGCACGGCCACCCCGCCCGCCAAGGCCAATGAACGCAGCCCATTGCGCCCCGAAAGCAGCTCGCCCCAGCCGCCTGGTACCCCTGTCGTCATGCTTCAGGCCTCCAAAATGCCGCCTGAAAACAGCCATGCGCCGACAGGCCCTTGTTCAGGCATGCCGGGACACGACACATGCGACTGTCGACCGAGTCAATAATGCGGAGGACGTTCATCAGCATGCCCTGTGTAGCTGCTGCCCGGCCCGGTGCCATCGCTCTCTGCCTGCCGCTGCAGCAACAAGCGGCACAGGGCGCGCAATTCGTCGAGCTGCTTGCGCTGCTCATAGACCACAGCATTGAGCTGCTGCACGGTATCTTCCAGACTGATGAGTTTCAGCTCTATATCAACGAAACGCTGTTCCATTGTGGATTCACACGGCACTTGATAAAAGTGCTAGTGTAAACCCTTAGAAAAAACTCCCTGTCATTATCCGGATCAAGGAAAGAAAAGGCAGATCGAGTAAGCTTTCAATATCGACGATGTTCCCGGAGCCAGCATGTCATTGCCATCTTTTTTCACCCGCCGCAGAACCTTCCTCACCACCGTAAGTGCCGCAGTGCTTGCCGTCGCCCTGGCCGCTTGCGGCAAGTCCGAAGCCAGCCTGCAAGACATTCACGGCATTGATCTTTCCGAAGCCAGTTTCGGCGACGGCTTCCAGCTCAAAGACCCGGACGGCAACGTCCGTAGCCTGGCCGACTTCCAGGGCAAGGTCGTGATGATGTTCTTCGGCTTCACCCAATGCCCCGACGTCTGCCCCACCGCGCTGGTGAAGGCTGCCGAAGTCAAATCCCTGCTGGGCGAAGACGGCGACAAGCCGCAGGTGCTGTTCATTACCGTCGACCCTGAACGCGATACCCCCGACGTACTGCGCGAATACGCTCAGGCTTTCGACCCGAGCTTCATCGGCCTGTATGGCAGTGCCGAAGAAACCGCGGCCGTCGCCAAGGCCTACCGGGTCTACTACGCCAAAGTGCCCACCGGTAGTTCCTACACCATGGAACACACTGCGCTCACCTATGTGTTCGACCGTAACGGCACCCTCCGCGTGGCCCTGCGCCACGAGCAATCCGCCGAAGAAAGCGCCGAAGACATCCGCAAGGTCATGGCTCTCGGCTAATCACACCAGGGATGCTCTGATTCAGAGGATCCCTAGGTACCGACAGTAGCGCCTTCTGCAGGCAGACTGGTGCCGTGCCCTCCCGAAACCTCGGCATCCAGCAACAGGTCGAAGCTTTCGGCCGGCACCGGCCGCGAATACAAGTACCCCTGTGCATAATCGCAACCAGCCTGCAGCAGCAGCTGGTGTTGTGCCAGCGTCGAGACACCTTCGGCGACGACTTTCAGGCCCAGCCTATGAGCCATGACGATAATAGCCTGGCAGAGCACCAGATCATCATTATCCGGGGCGATATTGCGCACGAACAACTGGTCGATCTTGATGAAATCAATATCGAAACGCTTTAAATAAGAAAGCGATGAATACCCGGTGCCGAAGTCATCAAGCGCGACCTGCACCCCGGCATCGCGAAAGGCCAGCAGTTTGTTCTTTGATTCGCCATCAACCTCGAGCAACAACCGTTCGGTGATTTCCACCAGCACGGCGGAACCAGGCAGGCCGTGACGTTCCATGCAAGCGATCCAGCCAGCCGGGTCCAGGCCTTCGGCGGCAAACTGCACCGGCGACACATTCACACTCACCTGAAAATCAGCGCTGGACTGCGCTCGCCAGCGAGCCGCAAGCATAGCGGCTTCACGAAGTATCCAGTCCCCCAGAGGCACGATCAGCCCGGAATCCTCTGCGGCCGGGATGAATTCCATGGGTGCCACCAGGCCTCGCCGTGGATGCCGCCAGCGCAATAATGCCTCTGCCTTGCAGATACGATTGCTGGACAGTTCGATGATGGGTTGAAAATACAGCTCGAACTCGCCATTAGCCAACGCACCCTGCAACTCATTGAGAAGCAGCCGACGCTCGTGGGCTTCGCGCTGCATGGAGAAGGCAAAGTAGCGATGCTGATTGCGCCCCCCACTCTTGGCGCTATACATGGCCAAGTCAGCATTTTTCATGAGTTCCGTGACATTGACGCCATCACGCGGATAGAAGGTGATACCGAGGCTGGCCGTAATGCTTATCATCGAATGCCCCAGTTCACAGGGCTCTGCGACCGCTTCCAGAACACGCCTGCAAACGTTTTCGACAGTATCAGGCCGGTCTTCCCGCCCCAGTATCAGCGTGAACTCATCGCCACCCAGCCTGGCCACGAGATCATCCCGCCGGACAGACCGTGTCAACCGCCGGGAAATTTCCTTCAGCAGTTCATCGCCCCTGTCATGGCCCAGTGAATCGTTCACTTCCTTAAAGAGATCCAGATCAATGCAGATCAGGGCCAGGCTATAACCGCCCTGGCTCGCTCTTTCCATAGCCTGACGCAACTCTTCATGAAACATCTGCCGGTTTGGCAAACCGGTGAGGTGATCGAAATGAGCCTGCCGCCAGATGGTTTCTTCCTTTTGCCGCTGTGCCGTAACGTCGGAAAACACGCCGATATGGCAATTCACCGTGCCATCCTCGTTGTAAGTCGTGTCAATGATGAGGCGCTCGATATATTCTTCGCCATTCTTGTGACGATTCCAGATATCGCCCGCCCACTTGCCGGTTTCCTGCAGGCTGGCCCACATTTCGTAATAGAAAGACGCGTCATGCCTGCCGGACGACAACATGTTCATACCCTTGCCCGCCACTTCGGACAAGGCGTAGCCCGTCACGGCACTGAAGGCCGGATTCACATCCACAATGAAGCCGTTGGCATCCGTCACGACCACAGCTTCGCTGGTATTCGCATAGACAAGCGCAGCCCGCTGCCGCGATACCTCTGCTTTCTTGCGTTCCGTCACATCCAGAACGATACCGATCACAGCAGGCGCTTCGTCCAGCACCATGCGCGAAGCATAGACTTCGATGTCGATGGCGGTACCGTCGCGATGATGTGCGCAACTTACATAATGAGAGGTTTCAAACAGGTCGAGCGTGGTGTCTTCAGCCGCTTCCCAGCGGCCATCCGGCCCGACCGTGCTGAGAAGTTCGCCCAAAGTGAGCCTGTTTGATAGCTCTTCGGGCCGATAGCCAAACATTTCCGAAAGCTTTTGATTCACATAGCGCAGACGCATGCCACCGTCCACCATGAAAACCCCCACCACGGCGTTGCTTGCCAACCCCTGGAACATCGCATTCTTGCGGCTCAGTTCTCTGCGTTCGCGCTCGACGGCCGCCATCAATTCGCCAATCTGTCGACCTGAGTGATTCAGCGCATGCGCCAGTTCCCCGATTTCGTCGTTGGCGTCGTGCCGGGTACGCTCACCGTAGTTGCCCTTGGCCAACTCGTGGCAATGTCTGGCCAACCGCCGCAAGGGCTCGATGATATGCGTGCTGAAAGTGAGATACGCAAGCAGCAGTATCACCGCGCTTAGCGCCAACAGCAAAAGCATGTTCCCCAGCACACCCTGCTGGGTGGCCTGGGCTTCCTGGACAAGATCCTGGATGAGAATGTCGGTGCGCTCAAGCAGGATCGCAGAGAGATCCGCCAGCTGCTTCTGACCCGCCACAAGCTCGCGCAAGCCTGGCCCTGCCGCAGGGACAAGTATCCCGCGGATGAGATCCCGGTATTGCTGCCATGCAAGCCACACTGAATTGAGTGCGTTTTGGTGGCGCCGCCCCAGCGGCCTTATGGTTTCATCGAAAGCCACCCCACCGCTGCGCAGCACCAGATACGCGGCTTCGAAATCCGCTACATCGTGTTCGATGTCATCGTGGATCTCATTGAGCCCGGCACTGACCGACAAAGTTTCGTAAGCGAGCTTCTGGCCCAGCATACGCATCTTCCCTGCAACGGTTGCCGTAGCGGCGACACCGTTGAAGTTCTGCAGCATGTGATGAACAAGGCCGATATTGAGACCCGCAAATACGAGCACCCCGACAAACACCACTGCCACTTTCATGCGCAGGCCCAGATCAAGGGCCAGCCGCCAAAGCCGCATCAAGACGTGTGCTGCCACTGTTAATTCTGTTTTATTAGTCTCCTCGGCAAATTGTATCTAAATACAATTTAGACTACAACTTGTAAATAAAGAATAAAAGCGACTTCAGAAACACATCAGTATTGTGGCAAGATCAAACATCCAAGCACTAACAGTGCGTGGCATCAATAGCCATTATCTATCAATAAAATTTAAATAATAAATTTTTAATCGCAAACGAGATACATTATCATTACCAGCATACTCATTCTTACCCGGATCGCCTATGCTCGTCTTCGCACAAAAAACCAGCCAGGTTCTGCTTCATATGGCTGTCGCCTTTGGCGTCACCTACGGGTTTACGGGCTCATTGGCAGTGGGCGGGCTGGCAGCGGTGGTCGAACCTATCTGCAATGTATTGGTCCTGCCTCTGCACGACCGGGCCTGGGGCCGGCTGCGCCGCAGTTTGAGCGACGGCAACACCCCAACAATGCGCAGGCGCACAGTAAGAAATGTGTCTCAAGCCGCAGCAGCAGAGGGCTCGGTAGCTTAAAAGTAAAGTCAGCCGGCTGGCTGGCCGGTGCAAGCCAGGCCAACTGCAGCCGGGCGTCTGTTCAAGAACGCCGGGCCTGGCGCAAAACCAGCCCAAGCAGCAATGCTGACCACCCCTGAAAGAGCAGGTCGAGAGCCAGTAAAAGACCCAGCACCCATACACTATTGCCCGGCCAGTTCATGGCGATAAGCATCCCGACCAGCAAGGTCA
>JBAYOJ010000026.1:0-15721 GCA_041678385.1 Burkholderiaceae bacterium
CGGTGCCGCTGGGCGGCGGCGCCAACGTGGTGAACGTGATCCTGGTCGACTTCCGGGCCTTCGACACTTTGGGCGAAATCACCGTACTGGGCATTGTGGCCCTGAGCGTTTACGCGCTTTTGCGCCGTTTCCGTCCGCCACCGGAAACCATGCAGCTGCCTCATGCGCGGCAATTCTCCAATTACGAAGGCAAGCTGCTCGACCGCTTCAGCGACCCGGACCCCAAGGCCTTGTTGCCCCATGGCGTTATGAAGATTCCGTCCGTGCTGGTAAGGCTGCTGCTGCCGCTGGCGGCCATGGTATCAGTCTACTTCCTGATAAGGGGCCACAACCTGCCTGGCGGTGGCTTCATCGGCGGGCTGATCATGGCCACGGCCATCATCGTCCAGTACATGGTGGGCGGCGTCGTCTGGGTCGAAACCCGCCAGCGGCTGCATCCGCAGTACTGGATCGCCTTTGGCTTGCTGGCGGCCGGCACCGCCGCCATGGGCGTCTGGTGGCTTTCACGGCCCTTCCTGGCGGCAGCGGCTGTCGACCTGCATATTCCCGTCATTGGCGCGGTGCATTTGTCGTCGGTGCTGCTGTTCGACATTGGTGTGTACACCTTGGTCATTGGCGCGACCGTGCTGATGATTATTGCGCTTGCCCACCAGTCCTTGCGTCTGTACCGCAAGCCCTCGGCCCCCGATCCGCAGGACGCCGGTCCTCCCATCCAGGAGCTCACCTGATATGAAACGACCCTTACGCTCTCTGCGTTCGCTGCCCTTCGCACGGGCCTCGGCCTCTTTCGCGAAGCCCGGAGGTTGAGCATGGAATTGATACTTTCCTTAGCCATCGGCGTGCTGGCCGGATCCGGCGTGTGGCTGCTGCTGCGCCCCCGCAGCTTCCAGGTGATCATCGGCCTGTCGCTGATTTCGTACGCCGTGAACCTGTTCATCTTCTCAATGGGCCGCGTCGTTCTTGGCACGCCGCCGGTAATAGATACGCAGTTGGTTGCCGACGCCAGCCAGTACGCCGACCCTCTCCCGCAGGCTCTGGTGCTCACAGCCATCGTCATTGCCTTTGCGACGACGGCTCTGTTCCTGGTGATCCTGCTGGCGGCACGCGGCTTCAGCGGCACCGATCACGTTGACGGAAAAGAGGCTCACAAGTGACCGGCTGGATGCAACATCTACCTATCCTGCCGGTCGTCATCCCGCTGATCTGCGGGGCGCTCATGCTGGTCATCCGCGACGGCAACCGTCGTGGCCGGTTGACCCTGGGCTTTGTTTCCATCGCCGGCCAGTCGGCCACCGCCATCGCCCTGCTTGGCCTGGCGACAGGCTATCTGCCCAGCGATTGGCCCCATGGCGTTGGCGTCTATCTGCTGGGTGACTGGCCCGCGCCTTTCGGCATCGTGGCTGTGGTCGACCGCTTGTCGGTCATCATGCTGCTGCTGACATCCACGCTGGGCCTGGCGGCGTGGATCTACGCTACGGCACGATGGGATCGCGCCGGGGTGCATTTCCACCCCCTATATCAGTTCCTGCTCATGGGCTTGAATGGCGCCTTCCTGACTGGCGACCTCTTCAACCTGTTCGTATTCTTTGAAGTCCTGCTGGCGGCCTCTTACGGGCTGGCCCTGCACGGTTCGGGGCGGGCCCGCGTCAGCGCCGGCCTGCATTACGTGGCCGTGAACCTGGTGGCTTCCTTCCTGTTGCTGATCGCCATGGCGATGATCTACGGCGTCACCGGGTCGCTGAACATGGCCGACCTGGCCGCCCGTGCAGGCGAATTGAGCGGGCCGGACCGCCGGCTGTTCGAGTCAGGTGCCGCCATCCTGGGGGTCGCCTTCCTGATCAAGGCAGCAGCCTGGCCACTGAACTTCTGGCTGCCGGCCACCTATGCCAATGCTTGCGCGCCGGTCGCTGCGATCTTTATGATCATGACCAAGGTCGGCGTCTATGCCATGCTGCGCATCGGCTCGCTGCTGTTACCGACGGGGGCGCCCGCAGCCTTTGGCGGCGAATGGATGTTCCCCCTGGGGATCGCGACGCTGGCCTTCGGCATTATCGGGCTCATCGCCGCCCCGCAGCCTGAACGCCAGGCCAGTTACTGCGCCATCATCTCCTCGGGCACGCTGTTCGCCGCCCTGGGCATGCCGGGTGTGACCCTCACCGGGCCTGCCCTGTTCTATCTGGTGACCTCAGTCCTGGCACTGGGCGCCTTCTTCCTGCTGCTCGAAATGGTCGAACGCACTCAGGCCTTCGGCGCCGACCTGCTGGCGGTCAGCCTGGAAGCCTTCGATCTCGAAGATCCCGAATCGCCCGACAGCAGTGACGACGTCGTTGGGGTGGCCATCCCTGCCGCCATGGCCTTTCTGGGCCTGTCGTTTGTCGCGTGCGCACTGTTGATCGCCGGGCTGCCGCCCATGTCAGGCTTTGTCGCCAAGTTCACCTTGTTGTCCGCCGCAGTGCAGACCGCCGAAGGCACACCCGGCACCGGCACCTGGCTGCTCATGGGTTTTGTTATTTTTTCGGGTCTGGCCTGCATCATCGCCCTGGGCCGTACGGGTATCCGCCTGTTCTGGAGTGTGGAAGACACCATCGTGCCCCGGCTGCGGCTGAGCGAAGCCGGTCCCGTCTCTTTGCTTATCTTCACAACGATTGCGATGTCGATCTGGGCGGGGCCCATCATGCGCTACCTTGACCAGACCGCCGATTATCTTGGCTCCCCCAGCGCCTATATCAACGCCGTGCTGACTCAGCATCCCGGCCGCGACGTCGCTCCGGAGGCACTGCCATGAAACGCATATTCGACTGGCTTTATCTACCCACCTTGCTGCTGGGCCTGTGGCTGCTGCTCAATGACAGCCTGTCAGTCGGCAACATTGTCCTGGGCGGAGTGCTGGCGCTTTTCTTCGGCTGGGCGTCGCAGTCACTGCGGCCACTGCGGGCCCGGCCACGCAAGCCGCTACTCGCCCTCAAGCTGCTCTGGCGGGTGGCGGTGGATGTCTTCAATTCCAATCTGGAAGTGGCGCGCATCATCTGGTTGGGGCCCCATGACATCGCCCCCGGTTTCCTGAAGATACCCATCGACTTGAAAGACCCCCATGGGCTGGCCGTGTTGTCGTGCATCATTACCTACACACCCGGTACCGTATGGGCCGAACTGGCCGAGGAAGAAGGCCTGTTGACACTGCATGTGCTTGACCTCAAGGACGAAGCCTACTGGATACACAAGGTCCAGCATGATTACGAACGTCCGCTGAAGGAGATTTTCGAATGAACCAGATTCTCTATATGGCATCAGTCTTTGCCCTGGCCTGCTTCGTGCTGGCCCTGGGCCTGGCTGTCATCCGACTGAGCACCGGGCCGACAGCCGCCGATCGCGTGCTGGCACTCGACACGATGTACATCAACGGCATGCTCATCCTGCTTACCCTGGGCCTGCATTACAACTCACCAGTGTACTTCGATGTAGCACTGCTGATCTGCATATTCGGCTTCGTTGGGTCGGTGGCAATGGCCAAGTTCCTGCTGCGTGGCGAGGTCATTGAGCCATGATGCCCGATCTGCCCGCCTGGGCCGCCCTCATCATATCCATTCTGCTGGTGGTCGCCGGTTTCTTTGCCGTTACCGGCTCGCTGGGCCTGCTGCGCCTGCGCAACTTCTACAGCCGCATGCACGCCCCGACACTGGCCAATACCTTGTCGGCTTTCTGTCTGGTTGTATCCATTCTCATCATGGCGTCATTCGTCGAGCATCGCTTCGTGGCCCATTCCTTGCTGGTGAGTTTCTTCCTGATCATCACTTCGCCCGTGACTGCCATGTTGCTGATGCGCGCCGCCATCAAGCGTCAATTAAGGCACGAGGCCGAAGAGGTGGGGAAGCGCTGAGCGGATACATCCGCTTGCACGGGGCATACCAACCCGTGCCTATACTGCGCTCGTAACGTCTCACTACCGGAGGTTCCATGAAAGCATCAGAACGAATTTTCCGCCCCACGCGCATGGCGCTCATTATTACCGCAGCCGGCCTGTTGCCCCTGGCAGCCCACGCCCAGGCCCCTTCCATGGCGGAAATGCAGGCACGCTACAAGGAAGACATCCAGCGCTGCGAAACCCTTACCGACCCGGCAAGCAAACAGACCTGCCAGCGTGAAGCCGGCGCCGCCCTGCAGGAAGCCCGTCGCGACCGTCTGGTGCGCGGCAACGTTGATACGGCTGCCAACGCGGCCCAACGATGCCAGCGTCTGCCGACAGCGCAGCGTGCCGACTGCGAACGCCTGATGCGTGACAGCGGCGCCGTAGAGCACGGCAGTGTGAGCGGCGGCGGGGTCTTACGCGAACTGACCATCACGGTGCCCGCCGATACGGTCTCGCCCGGCACCCCGGCGCCTGCGCCAGCAGGTAGCTACGGCACCCAACCCGCACCTGGCGCTTACAGCAGCCCGGCAGCACCCGGCAGTTATGGCACACAGCCTGCGCCGGGGTCGTACAGCACCCAGCCAATGCAGGCGCGATAACCCATGGTACATGCGGCCCTTATTCAAGGGGCCGCATGTACCAACGGGTACTTCAAGGCTGCTGGCTTCTCCAGCCATCCTGCCGATTCAGGCGAGTACCCTTGCGCGGCCCTGGAAATACAACGGTTACCCTTGTCCCGGGGAAAGCGGGGCGGCTGACCAGATTCCACCAGGCGCCGTGCGAACTTGCAATTTCCCGCACAATGGCCAGCCCCAGGCCGGAGCCGCCCGTCACGCTGCCGGGGGCTCGATAGAAGGCCTCAAACACACGCTCAGCCTCTTCAGGCGACAGGCCAGGGCCGTCATCCTCAACGGTCAGCGTGGGCGGATTCGTGCCCACATGCAGGCAGATGGTTGAGCTGCCCTCCCCATAACGCAGGGCATTGTCGATCAGATTACTGAGCAGGGCCTCCATCAGAATGGGGTCGATATCCACCCACACCGGCCCCTCTACCGCCGTCATTTCAAGGCTCATGCCCGCGGCTCGGGTTCGCGGTATCCATTCCGCCGCGCTCGCCCGCACCCATTCGCACAAGTCCGTACGCACAAAACTGTCCTGAGGACGCGTGGATGAGTCGGCGCGCGCCAGCACCAGCAACTGCTGCCCCAGGCGTATCATCCGGTCAGTCACGGATTTGATCCGCTCCGCGCGTTCACGTACCTCGTTGGGCAGATGACCGGCCAACATCAGTTCGCATTCCAGCTTCAGCCCTGCCAGAGGGGTACGCAGCTGATGCGCGGCGTGGCCGACGAAGCGGCGTTGCGCTTGAACCGAATCGTCCAGTCGGTGCAGCAGGTCGTTGATATGAGCAATAAGGGGCGCAATCTCGCTGGACAATGCAGAACTGTCCAGGGGCTGCAAGTCGTCAATGGAGCGTTGGCTGATTTCCTGCGACAGGCGGCTGACGCTGTCCAGACCAGATCTGATACCGCTGATCAGCACCCAGGCGAATACGGCCAGCAGCACCAGCTGGCTCAGCAGCATGGCCCAGAAAAGATCGCGTTCCAGCCATTCATCCAGACTGATCGTGCCGGTGAAGTACCACGTCACGATCACGTCCATCAGAATCAGCACCAGAACCGCCGGCATCAGCCTGAGCACCAGGTGCCGGGCCAGGGAACCGCGTGGGATGAGTCGCAGAAAGCGCTTTACCAGGCCCATATTCTGAGCAGCTGCGGCCGCAACGGGCTTGCGCTCAGAAGCCGGATCAGGTGTTGTCATTCGCTTCCAGCAGGTAGCCGAAGCCGCGTACCGTCTGGATGCTTGCCCCGGTGCCTTCCAGCCTGCGTCGAAGGCGATAAATATAAACTTCGACTGCATTCTCGCTGAAGTCGGCGTCCCAGGCAGACAGCGAATTGACGATCTGCCGCTTGGTCACCACCCTGCCGACACGCAACATAAGCATTTCAAGAACCGAGAGTTCGCGCACTGAAAGATTAAGTCTTTCGCCCCCAGCACGAATTTCGCGCCCGACGGTGTCGAACTGCAGAGGGCCGGCTTCTATGACGGCATTGGTCTGCCCGACCCGACGACGGCCCAGCGCACGCACACGCGCCGCCAGTTCGGCCAGCTCGAAGGGTTTGATAACGTAGTCGTCTGCCCCGCTATCCAGCCCCGCAACCCGATCTTCAACACCATCACGGGCGGTGAGAATAAGCACGGGAAGTGATTCGGATGCCGCCCGCAGTTCGCGCAGGATGTCCAGCCCGCTCTTGCCGGGAAGATTCAAGTCCAGTAACAGCAGGTCGTAGTGCTGGCCAACCACGGTATCGACGGCCAGAGACCCTTCCTGCAGCCAGTCAACAGCATAGCCCTGCTGAGTGAGAAATTCCCGCAGGGCGTGTCCCAAGGTGGGATCATCTTCTATCACGAGTATACGCATACCGTGATTCTAGGGCCTGTTCCCGTTAAAAGGTAGCTTGCGTCGCTGCCCGCTGCGCTACTGTACGGCAGGCGCCGCGCCAGCGACGCCGCCGGCATCGGTAGCCATTGCACCTGCTGGCGCCGTAGGTGCCGGGCGGGTGACAAAGCCGATACGCTTAAGCCCCGAGCGGCGGGCCATGCTCATTACCTGAGCCAGCACCTCGTAGCGCGTATCGAGGTCGGCGCGAATGCGCAATTCCGGCTGGGGGTCGGCACCGGCTTCGGCCGCCATCAGCACTGGGATCTGTTCGAGCGACACCGGCTGTTCATTCCAGAACAACTGGCCATCGGCATCAACGGCAAAATCGACGACCTTGGGATCCTGCTGCACGGGCTCTGAACTGGCCTGGGGCACGTTGATCTTGATCGAATGGCTGAGCAAAGGCGCAGTGATGATAAAAATCACCAATAGCACCAGCATGACATCGATCAACGGCACCATGTTGATTTCGGACACCGCATGACTGCTGCTCTTGTTGTCGAAACTGCCGAAAGCCATTATTCGTCTCCGGAAGCAGCTGGCAATTGCGTGACACGACGCACCTTGCCGCTGCCATTGCGTTCGTTCACCTGCTGGCCCGTGCTGAGGAATGTGAACAGATCGTGAGCAAAGGCGTCAAGGTTGGCCAGGTACACCCGGTTGCTGCGCACAAAACCGTTGTACGCCAGCACAGCCGGGATGGCGACTGCCAGGCCCAGGCCCGTCATGATCAAGGCTTCGCCCACCGGCCCGGCAATGCGGTTGATGGTAACGCCGTCGGACAAACCAATGCCGACCAAAGCATGATAAACACCCCAGACTGTGCCAAAAAGACCCACAAACGGGGCTGTGGAGCCGATCGATGCAAGCATGGTCAGGCCGTTCTCAAGCTTGGCCGTTTCTTCGTCGATCACCTTACGGATGGTACGCGTCACAAAAGCGCCGGTCGAGCCTTTTTCTTCCAGCCGCATGGCGCCATATTTGGCATGATGATTACGGGCATGGATAGCATGGCTGGCAAGATGGGAAAACGGCTCATTGGCCCCGTGCGTGGCGAGCTCATTTTCCACTTGCTCCAGGGAGCTTGCGGCCCAGAACTCACGCAAAAACTGGCCTGAACGACGCTTCAGGCGCACCCGCACGATCATTTTCACCACGATCAGGTACCAGCTGATCAAGGACATCAACAGCAGCACGGTAAACAAGGATTTACCGACAATATCGCTCTGGGCGATAAAGTGTAAAAACCCGGTAGGCTGAGGCCCTGCAAGAGCCGCCGCATCCGTCAGGCCGGACGTCGCCAGCGCGCCGGCCTGCTGGCCAGGCACTGCTGACATTGCATCACCTGCCGCTGAAAGCCCCGCTTCGCTTGCCTGCCCCATCGCGACCCTCGCCGCATCGGCGGCCGCAGCCCCGGCAGAACTTAAGGCACCAGCGGCATCCGCCGCCACCCCGCCCGCTGGCGGAATGGACGTTGCCGCAGCAGCACCGTCAGTCGCCATGGGCGCTGCCGCGTCGGCCACTTGAGCAAGCGACTGAAGGGCCAGATCGATGAAATCGAGCATTGTTTCCACGTCCTATAAAACGAAATCGAAAGGGATATCAGCCATCGCGCGATAGGCGTGACCGTTTTCCGTATAAGGTTTGAAGCGGGCAGCACGCACGGCCTTGAGGGCCGACTCGTCCAGGCGCGAATGGCCGGATGAGCTCCGCACAGTAGCCTCCACCACCCTGCCTTCGGCCGAAATCAACACGCGAACGACCACCCTGCCCTGCTCGCCACGACGCTGGGAAGCACGCGGATAATCGGGCGTAGGACGCCTGCCCATATAGTCCACCTTGCCAATGAGGCGAGGACGGTCCGGATCTACGGGTGCGGACGGCGCACGCGGCACGGGAGCCGATGCCTGGCCGGATGGTGCCGACGCGGACGGCGCCTGTTTTACCGGGGCCGGTTTTACCGGAGCAGGTTTAGGCGCCGGCTTCGGCTTGGGCGGCGGCGCAGGTTTGGGTTTAGGCTTGGGCGGCGGAGGCGGCTCAGGCTTAGGCGGTGGCGGTGGCGGGGGCTCAGGCTTAGGCGGTGGCGGGGGCTCCGGCTTAGGCGGTGGAGGCGGTTCCGGTTTGGGTGGCGGCTCAGTTATCGCCTCGGGCTCAGGCTCGGGAACAGGTTCAAGGTCCGGCTCAGGAATGGGTTCGGGTGCTGGTTCGGGTTCCGGCTCTGGTATAGGCTCTGGCTCTGGTATAGGCTCTGGCTCTGGTATAGGCTCTGGCTCGGGTTCCGGTATAGGTTCAGGTTCCGGAATGGGCTCTGGCTCTGGTATGGGTTCGGGTTCAGGAGTAGGCTCGGGCTCAACATCAGGCTCAAGCTCTTCCATCGCTTCGGCAGCGATTTCTTCTGAAGGGTCTTCATTGGGTGCCGCATCTTCGACTTCGTCAGAAATCTCGACAAAACGGACTTCCACAGTTTCGGGAAGTTCTACTTCGATCTTGCCGGGCGGTACGGAAACGATCACGGCCAGAATGGCTGCGTGCAAACCAACCGCTACAGTGATCCCCACAAAACGAATGGGAGCAAGACGAAACCTGGGGGGGACAGACGAAGGCGGCATTTTCCAACAATTGCTGAGCGTAACAGCAGGACGCAGCCAGCCCCTGCTAAAGAAAGGCGAATATTATCACTAATACGAACCATTCGCAATTGATATACATCACTAATAGAGGTTTGCGGCCCGCCTCGTCTGACTGCTCCGCCCAGTGTGGTATCTCGCGCCCTTCACGGCCCCCGAGTGAACGGAGGCCGCTGCAAGCTCAGAGCTGAGGCGGCAACTGCCGGCCCAGTACTTCTTCAATTTCCCGCGCCACCGCGAGCAATTGATCTTCGTAGCACGCCGGCGCCATCAGTTGCAGGCCCAGGGGCAGCTGGCCTGCTGGTTGCGGTATGGGCACGGATACGCTGCAGAACTCAAGGTAATTACCTGGCTGAGTGTTACGCGACATGCCCATCGCCAGTGCCATGGCGTTGTCCGGGTCATCGAATTCCGACAAGGCCGGTGCCGCCGAAACTGCTGTAGGTGAAACCCAGGCATCAAAACCCTCGAAGCGGTCGCGCACCGCCGCAATACTACGCTGGCGCCGGGCTTCGGCAGCCAACACCACATGAGCTTTGACATTCAGACCCGTTTCCACGCGCTTGCGTATGATGGGATCCATCAGATGTTTCTGGCGCTCGAAGTTTTCTTCGCCCAGCGTCGCGATGATCGCAGCAGGAATCGCAATGGGGAAATAGCCTTCCCTTTCCTTGACTTCCGGCATGGCAACGGAATCGAGGCGCACGCCGCGTTCCCGCAACAGCGCCAATGCGGAGCTGAAGGCTTCCTGCACCTGTGGGCTCAGGTCATCCAGGAACAAATCATCGGGAATGCCGATGCGCAAACGGTCGAGTTCCGGGGACGGTACACGACGTGGATACTTTGCGCCCGTCAGCGTGCCTGTGATGGTTTCATGAACCAGGATGGCATCATCAGCCGTACGGGTCAGCAGACCGATGGTGTCGGTATTGGGCTCCAGCGGGAAAGTGCCTTCCAAAGGCCACAGCCCCCAGCTGGTCTTCAAGCCGAACAGCCCGTTGTAAGCAGCGGGCACCCGCACCGAACCGCCGGTATCCGAGCCAATAGCAAAAGCGCACATGCCTGCCGCAGTGGCCACAGCCGAACCCGAACTGGAGCCGCCGGGAATATGCTGCTGCTCAAGATTGTAGGGATTCCAGGGTGTACCCAGCGGCGCCGAAACCCCGGTGATCCCCAGACAAAGCTCGACCGCCTTGGTCTGGCCCAAGAACACACAACCCGCGCGGCGCAACGCCTGAATGAATGGGCCTTCAACCTCGCCTGCAGCCCGGGGGAGTTCCATGCGGGAACCTACCTTGGGCCCTGGCATTCCGTCAATGACGAAAATATCCTTGATGCCGATAGGAACGCCCATCAGGGGGCCGAGCCAAACTCCGGATTCGCGCAGCGCATCCATGGCCCGCGCAGTGGCGATGGCACTTTCGGCTGCAACATGCTGAAATGCACCCAGTTTGCCGTCAAGCGCTTCAATGCGGTCGAGGTAAGCGCGGGTTACCTGCTCGGAAGTCACCGTGCCCGCGCGAAACGCCTGCACGAAGCCTTCCAGGCCGATAGACGATAAAGGATCTCCAGGAACCACCCTTTCATTATTCTGTGTCATAACAATCCAAGGAAGCCAACTAAACAAACCGCCCGCTGCGCCCCTTCAGTTAAGTGGCACACTTGACGGAACCATGCTTTCTGATTTGCCCCAGCCCGGACCACGCCGGTGGGCATTCAAGCATACCGTAGACAACCATGAATTCCAATGAAAAGCAGCCTATCGAACAGGTAAGAAGCGACCTGGGTGGTAAAGATGGCTTGAGAAGACAATTCAGGCCAGCAAACAGGCAAGAAAAAAGCCACTCAAGTTACCCTAAGTGGCTGATTTCATTCCAGATTTTGTGGTGGGTGCTGACGGGTTCGAACCGCCGACCTACGCCTTGTAAGGGCGCCGCTCTACCAGCTGAGCTAAGCACCCCTTTGTGGGGTACCACGATAAGTCTGGCGTGCTGCAAAAAAACGATTATAGCTTGCGCCGATTATTGACGCAAGCAACATCAAAAGATCAGTTAACCGCGTCTTTGAGCGCCTTGCCGGGACGGAACTTCGGCACTTGGGCTTTTTTGATCTTGATGGCCTCGCCAGTGCGAGGATTGCGGCCTGTACGGGCGGCCCGTTCTGAAACCGAAAAAGTACCGAACCCAACGAGGGTGACACTGCCCTTCTTCTTGAGGGTGGTGGTCACCGCGCCAATGAAGGCTTCCAGCGCGCGGCCGGCATCGGCCTTGGAGAGATCAGCCTTCGTGGAAATGTGTTCGATGAGCTCTGTTTTGTTCATTAAGGATTACCCCTAAAAATTTATTTTCATCAAGCCATCCCGAGCGGGGAGGCCTGGAAAAAGACTTGGGCGCTCTAACCGTGTTCATGCCGAGCAGCCAGTACGCCAGACGGCTACCGCGTATTAAGCCTTCGATCACCGGATACTGTCAAGCAGGAAACTCCCGAAACCCGCGTCAATATTGGGCCAAGTGAAACATTCGACATGCATGCCTGGATCAGTGCGGCGCAGACCCGCACACAGCGGTGCCGTATGAAAACCGCAGCCGCGCTGGGATCAAGCCAAAGCCTGGTCGAAATCCTGAATCAAATCATCCACGTCTTCTATGCCGACTGAAATACGCAGCTGATTGTCGGCAATACCCATTTTCGCCCTGAGCACAGGCCCCATTTCATGGTAAATGGTGTGTGCCACCGGCAACACCAGGGTGCGATTGTCGCCCAAGTGGGTGGCAAGCACAAAAACCTGCAGGCGGTTCAGAAAGGCGAAGAGGTCGACAGTGCTATCCAGTTCCACAGCCATCAAGGCACCATAACGGCCGCCAAACAGATGAGTGGCCCGCTCATGCTGTGGATGGTCTGCCAGCCCAGGGTAGCTGACTCTTGCAACGCGCGGATGGGTCGACGCGTATCGGGCCAGGGCCATGGCGTTGTCGCAGGCCTTTGCCATACGCAGCGCCAACGTTTCGGCGCCGGCGGCAATGCGATGGGCGGCATCCGACGACAGGGTGCCGCCCATGTCACGCAGGCCCTTCTTCTTGATTTGAGTCAGGCCCCACCCGGCCGGGTTGCCACTACGGTAGACATCCGTAATATTGGGGTAATCCGACCAATCAAAAAGACCGGTATCGGTTACCGCCCCACCCAGAGCATTGCCATGGCCACCGATATGCTTGGAAAGGGAATTCACCACCAGACCCGCCCCCACCGCCTTGCCAGTGCACAGCCAGGGTGTCGACAATGTATTGTCAAGCACGTATAAAAGTTTTTCTTTGGCGCACCACTCGCCAATGCCGGCCAGATCCGCTACGTAAGTACCCGGGTTCGCCAGGCTTTCCACAAATACCATGCGAGTTTCCGGGCGCCGCGCCGCCTTGACCTGCTCAAGATCGGTGGCATCCACCAGCGTGATCGCCACCCCCATGTTCTGCAAAGTACCGAACAGGCTGTTGGTATTGCCGAATATGTACTGACTGCTGATGAGATGGTCGCCCTGCTTCAGCAGGGTCAGGAATACAGCTGCCAAAGCACCCATGCCGGTGGCAAAACTGACGGTGTTCAGCCCGGATTCCATGTGCGTGATCTTGGCTTCGAGCGCTGCCGTGGTCGGCGTGCCCTGGCGGGCATATGAAAAACCCGGCTTGCCCTGAAACACGGCGACCAGTTCTTCCGCCTGCGGAAAGGCGTATTGAGCCGATGGGTGCACAGGTTTATGTACGGCACCGCACTCTGTGCCCAGGCGCCGGTCGGAATGAAGAATGGTGGTGGTGAAACCGTTGTTAGACATGATCGATACCAGAATAAAATGCGAGGCTGCACGGTGGCCGAAACCTCGAAAAAATGAGATGGCCAGAGCCGCGGCTGGCGACAGCGCGGCTTTGCTTCAATGAGAGGTCAACCCGTTTGCAGACGCTGCCTTACGCTTTCATACAGGCATACCGCACTGGCAACACTGACGTTCAGGCTTTCGACGGAACCCAGCATGGGTATATTGACAAGTTCGTCGCAGGTTTCGCGGGTCAGCCGACGCATGCCCTCGCCTTCGGCACCCATGACCCAGGCCATGCTGCGCCGTGCATCCACCTGATGCACGCTGGCAGCCGCCTGATCGTCGGTACCGACCATCCAGACATCACGACTCTTGAGCGCCCGCATACTGCGCGCCAGGTTGGTAACCATGATGTAAGGTACGGTTTCCGCCGCACCACACGCAACGCGACGCACGGTCGCGTTCAAGCCCACGGCGCGGTCGCGCGGCGCAATAACCGCATGCACCCCGGCGGCATCGGCGGTACGCAGGCAGGCACCCAGATTATGGGGGTCGGTCACACCGTCCAGCATCAGCAACAAGGCGGGCTGCCCACGATCTTCAAGATCGTCGAGCAATTCGTCGACATCCACCGCCAGCACATTGGCCTCGGCAAGCGCAACCACGCCCTGGTGACGCATGCCGCCAGCCATGCCATCAAGGCGCGATACCGTCACCCCGCGGCACTTCAGACCTGCAGCTGCGGCCTGTTCCAGCAAGGTCTGCATGCGCTTGTCGCGCCGAGACTCATCAAAATAGAATTCTTTGATGGTGGCCGGTGCGTGACGCAAGCGCGCGGTGACGGCATGAAAACCGGCCAGTACCTGTGACGACATGATTTCCTCGAAGATTGGCGTGCAAGGCCGGCATTTTAACGCTGCCGGCCCCTGGCATTGGCATCAGCGAACCCCGGCACCCTTCTTGCGACTGGTGGAGGCGGTTGTTTTCCGGGCGCTGCGCTTGGCGTCGGCACGGCGCTGGCTGGCGGTAGTGCCTTTCAGGGCTTCCGGTTTGGTGGAAGCCGCCTTCTTGCCCTGACGCGACGCGGTGGGCTTGGCAGCTGCGGTCAAAGCCTTGAAGCTGGTGCCTTTGACGAGCCTGAAGTCGATGCGTCGGGCTT
The DNA here is from genome assembly GCA_041678385.1 of Burkholderiaceae bacterium. Lineage (GTDB taxonomy): Bacteria > Pseudomonadota > Gammaproteobacteria > Burkholderiales > Burkholderiaceae_B > Yanghanlia. The sequence goes on from JBAYOJ010000026.1 coordinate 14,005, forward strand.
CGAGATCAACCCTGGCCACCTGCACCTGAACGGCATCGGTGAGCCGGTAGCGCATGCCGGTGCGTTCACCACGGAGTTCGTGCGAGGCTTCGTTGTACTGAAAATAATCAGATCCCAGTTCAGACACATGAACCATGCCTTCCACGAATAAGGTTTCCAGGGTAATGAACAGGCCAAACGGCGCCACACCGGTAACCCGGCCGCTGAAGATTTCGCCGACATGTTCCTTGATGAACCAGCATTTCAGCCAGGCCTCAACGTCGCGGGATGCGTCATCGGCACGCCTTTCAGCGGCCGAGAGCACCAGACCCAGTTTTTCCCAGGTGGCCTGTTCTTTTTCGTCGCGTGGCAACACCATCGAGCTGGCAACGTCGTGGACTTTGGGCACATAACGCTTGCCCGCCAGTATCCCCTTGATCACACGGTGCGTGAGCAGATCGGGGTAACGCCTGATAGGGGATGTGAAATGAGCATAGTGCTCGTAGGACAAGCCGAAATGGCCGGCCTGTTCAGGGCTGTAAATGGCCTGCTGCAAGGAACGCAGGCACATGGTCTGGATGATTTCGTAGTCGGGCCGGCCACGAGCCTGCTGAACCAGCCGCGCGTAGTCATCGGTACCTGGGTCGTCACCGCCTTCAAGGCTCAGCCCGATGGTGGCAAGATAATCGCGCAGGGTCTGAAGCTTTTGGGGGGTGGGCCCTTCGTGCACACGGTACAGCCCATGACGCTTGTTGCGGGTCATGAATTCGGCCGCGCAGGTATTGGCCGCCAGCATGCATTCTTCGATCAGCTTGTGCGCATCATTGCGCGTATGCGCCTCAATGCGCTCAATACGACCCAAGGGTGTGCACACAATGCGGGTTTCGACCGTATCAAAATCGATGGCGCCGCGCTTTACCCGGGCCGCCGCAAACAGCTGGTAAAGTTCGTGCAGATCGCGAATACCGGGCAGTACATCCGCCAGCGATGCCGCTGCCGGCCCCCCCGGCTGCTGCAGGGCTTCCCAGACCTGGGTGTAGGTGCAGCGCGCGTGTGAATGGATCACTGCGTTGTAGAACTGATAGGCCGTGATCTGGCCTGCTTTCTGCCCGCTGCCGGCAATCACCATGTCGCAGACCAGGACCAGGCGGTCGACACTGGGGTTCAGCGAACAGATTCCGTTGGACAAGGCTTCCGGCAGCATGGGAATGACGCGCCGGGGGAAATAGACGCTGGTCCCGCGCTCAAGCGCATCGTTATCAATGGAGTCGCCCGGGCGCACATAGTGGCTGACGTCGGCAATGGCCACCAACAGGCGCCAACCCGCCCGCCGCCGCTTTTCCGTACCCAGATTGACCGGCATGCAGAATACGGCGTCATCGAAGTCGCGCGCGTCTTCGCCATCAATGGTGACGAAGGGGACATCGCGCAAGTCTACCCTGCCCTTGAGTTCGGCTGGCAGCACGGCGGCAGGCAGTACTGCCGCCTGAGACTGCGCCAGCTCGGAGAATTCGTGCGGCACGCCGAACTTGCGAACCGCGATTTCTATTTCCATGCCCGGGTCGTCGATTTCACCCAACACTTCGACCACCCGCCCCAAAGGCTGGGTATGCCGGGTCGGCTGCTGCATGATCTGGACAGTCACCACCTGGCCATGTTCGGCCTGGTTGATTTCCTGGGCCGGGATGAGGATGTCATGCTTGATGCGCTGGTCTTCGGGTACGACGATGCACACACC
>JBAYOJ010000027.1:0-15498 GCA_041678385.1 Burkholderiaceae bacterium
TCGCGTGCTAAACATTCTCTATCTCATCCAGGAAGAGCTGTTGAATCTGCCTATCCTGTACCTTAGTCGCCATGTGATCGCCAACAAGGCCGACTACTATCGCCTGCTGCTCAGTGTCACGCGTGATGGCGCTTGGGAACCGTGGCTGCTTTTCATGCTGCAGGCCGTCGCAGACACGTCCAAATGGACCACGGGCAAGATCGCCGCCATTCGTGGGTTGGCCGAACACACCACCGAGCACGTGCGCACACGCCTGCCCAAGATATATAGCCGCGAATTGGTGGATGTCATCTTTGAGCAGCCGTATTGCCGCATCGGAAATCTGGTGGACAAAGGGATTGCCCAGCGCCAGGCTGCTTCGCGCTACCTGCATGACCTGGTCAGCCTTGGTGTGCTGCGCGAAATGCCGTTTGGCAAGGGAAAGCTCTTCATCCATCCCAAGCTGATGCAAATACTAGGCCGAGACAACAACGACTTCCAGCCTTACACCTGAAACGGATGCGTTGTTGAACTTCGCGGGCGATTCGCTGCTGAATCAGGACTTCTGCGTGGGCCAGTTGCTGCGCGAAGAGTGTTTCGATGGGGCGATTGAGGTCGGTCAAAAGCCACCATTTCTTCGTCCGTCAATTTCACCTTGCGCCCGATGTCTGCCAGCAGGTCGCCCAGCTTTACCCGGCCTTCCGGTTTCACGACGGTCGCTAATATTTCGCAGATCTCGGCTTGAAATGTACGGCCGTTCTGCGCCGCCCTAACCTGAATGGCACGATGCACCTCTTCCGGCACATTCCTGATCGTTACTGCTCCCATGTCTGAAACAGTTAAAAAGTATCCAACTTTTGGGTTGCAGTTCATTACGCGGGCTTAGCGACTTTTTATGCCTTCAGATGCCTGATGGTGCCAGACGTCCAATCATTCCCACTCAATCGTCGCCGGCGGCTTGCTTGATACGTCATAAGCCACCCGATTGATACCGCGAACTTCGTTGATGATCCGCGACGAGACTTTCTTGAGCAGCGCGTATGGCAGTTCCGCCCAGTCGGCGGTCATGAAATCGGTGGTCTGAACGGCACGCAGGGCAACCACGTATTCGTAGGTGCGGCCGTCCCCCATGACGCCGACGGATTTCACCGGCAGGAACACGACAAAGGCCTGGGATGTCAGGTCGTACCAGCTCTTGCCGCTGTTGTGGTCGATGGTGTTGCGCAATTCGTCGATGAAGATGGCGTCGGCGCGGCGCAGCAGATCGGCATATTCCTTTTTGACTTCGCCCAGGATGCGTACGCCCAGCCCTGGCCCGGGGAAAGGATGACGATAGACCATAGCGGGCGGCAGGCCCAATGCAATGCCCAGTTTGCGAACTTCATCTTTGAAGAGTTCGCGTAGCGGTTCCAGGAGCTTGAGATTCAGCGTGTCGGGCAGGCCACCTACGTTGTGATGCGATTTGATAGCGACGGCCTTGCCGGTCTTGGATGCGGCAGATTCGATGACATCCGGGTATATGGTGCCCTGTGCCAGCCAGCGGGCGTTCTTCAGTTTGGCTGCTTCAGCCTGGAAGACTTCGACGAACTCACGACCAATGATCTTGCGTTTGTCTTCTGGGTCGGTAACGCCTGTCAGCTTGCCCATGAATTGTTCGGTCGCATCCACATGGATGACCTTGACACCGAAGTGGCCGGCGAAAGTGTCCATGACCTGCTGGGCTTCATTCAGGCGCAGCAGGCCGTGGTCGACAAAAACGCAGGTAAGCTGGTCACCGATGGCTTTGTGTATGAGCGCCGCCGCAACAGAGGAATCCACACCGCCCGACAAGCCAAGAATGACTTCGTCATCGCCAACCTGTTCACGAATGCTGCGGATGGCTTCCTGGACGTAATCCGGCATATTCCAGTCGTGAGTGCAACCGCAGATTTCCGTGACGAAGCGATTGAACAAGGCCTCGCCCTGGGTCGTGTGGGTGACTTCGGGGTGGAATTGCACGCCATAGAAACCGCGTTCTTCGTCAGCCATGCCGGCGATGGCGCAAGTGGGCGTCGATGCCATGAGCTTGAAACCGGGCGGCAGCGCGGTGACCTTGTCGCCGTGGCTCATCCAGACCTTGAGCATGCCATGGCCTTCGGGCGTGCTGAAATCTTGCAGGCCGTCAAGCAGGCGTGTGTGGCCGTGTGCCCGAACCTCGGCGTATCCGAATTCGCGGTGATCGGACCATTCAACCTTGCCGCCCAGTTGCAGCGCCATGGCCTGCATGCCGTAGCAGATACCCAGTACCGGCACGCCCATTTCGAATACGCGGGCGGGCACTTTCAAGGCTTCTTCCTGGTATGCAGAAGCGTGGCTGCCTGAGAGTATGATGCCCTTCAAGCCGGTTTGCGCTTCGAGAAAAGCGGGGTCGACATCGCCAGGATGGATTTCGCAATAAACGCCTGCTTCGCGGATGCGACGGGCAATGAGCTGGGTAACCTGGGAACCGTAGTCGAGGATGAGTATGCGCTGATGCATGATGGGAAGACAGTAGAAGAATCCAAGCCGTTAATGTAACGTATCGCACCGGTTTCCGCAGGAGAAAGCATGTCACGCAACCCACCCGTCCACGCCCTTGCCTGGGCCGGCCTGGTCGCTCTGGCCATCGCCATGGGCATAGGCCGGTTTGCGTTTACGCCTCTCTTGCCCATGATGCAAAAGGATATGGGCCTGGGGCTGGCACAAGGGGGGTGGCTGGCCAGCGCAAACTACCTGGGCTATTTTGCCGGGGCGCTGACAGCCACCTATCTGCCATGGAGCGCAAGCACCATGTTGCGGGCCGGTCTGGTGCTGGTGGCCGCCACTACTGCCCTGATGGGTTGGACACAAGCGTGGTCAAGCTGGGTAGCCTGGCGCTCCATCGCTGGCGTTGCCAGCGCCTGGGTGCTGATTGCGACGGCTTCGCTGTGCCTCACGCGGCTTAACGCCGCCGGTGCCTCCGGAAAGGCCGGGTGGGTGTTTTTCGGGGTGGGTAGCGGCATTGCGCTGGCGGGGCTGCTATGCATGGCGGCCGACCTCGAGGGGTTGAAAGCGTCTCAAGCCTGGCTGATGCTGGGCGCGGTAGCCGCGATTGGCCTGTTCGCCACTTACCCATTGTGGAAAGGCGCTACTGCCATGCCGCCCGCCCATGAAATCATGTCTTATCAAGGGAACACGGCCGGCCGGCATTTACGGTTGATGCTTTGCTATGGCCTGTTCGGATTCGGCTATATCCTGCCCGCGACTTTCCTGCCTGCCCAGGCGCGAGCCCTGCTTGATGATCAAGCCTTGTTCAATCTGGCGTGGCCTCTGTTCGGCCTGGCCGCAGCAGTGTCAACATTGATCTGCAGTTCATTGCTCCAGCGGTTTTCCCGCAGGCAGCTGTGGCTGGTGGCGCAGTTGTTGATGGCAATTGGCGTGGCCCTGCCTGCGCTGGCGCCGGGCCTGGCCAGTATTGTCATAGCCGCAATATGCGTAGGCGGTACCTTCATGATGATCACCATGATGGGCATGCAGCAGGCTCAGGCGTCGGGTGGCCCGAGAGGCCGGGAACTCATGGCCAGCGTCACAGCTGTTTTTGCGGGCGGCCAGCTGATAGGCCCCGTCTTCTTCAGCCTGGTGAACGAACACCTGGGCCTCACACTGGAAAGTTCGCTGTATATCGCTTGTGCAGCGCTGCTGGCAGGGTGCCTGCTGTTGTTAAGGCCTTTTCCGGAATATGCCGCCAGCCCCCAGGCTGGCGGCCCTGCGGATCAATCAGCGCGATAGTTGGGGGCTTCTTTGGTGATCTGCACATCATGGACGTGGGATTCGCGTACACCCGCTGCGGTGATTTCAACGAATTCGGCCTTGTTGCGCATGTCTTCGATGGTGGCGCAGCCACAATAGCCCATGGACGCCCTGACGCCCCCCACCAGCTGATAAATAATGGCGATGACGCTGCCCTTGTAGGGGACCCGGCCTTCGATGCCTTCAGGCACCAGCTTGTCGACATTATTGGAAGGATCCTGGAAATAGCGGTCGGCAGAGCCATCGGACATCGCGCCCAGGCTGCCCATGCCGCGATAAGCCTTGTATGAGCGCCCTTGATACAGCACGACTTCGCCGGGCGATTCTTCGGTGCCGGCAAACATGCCCCCCATCATGCAGGTGGAAGCGCCCGCCGCCAACGCCTTGGAAATATCGCCCGAATAACGGATGCCGCCGTCGGCAATGAGGGGCACGCCAGTGCCGTCCAGCGCGTCTGCCACGTCAGAGATGGCCGTGATCTGAGGCACGCCCACCCCGGCGACAATACGCGTGGTGCAGATAGAACCTGGGCCGATACCGACCTTGACCGCATCGGCGCCGGCTTCGACGAGTGCGCGCGCCGCCGCCGCCGTGGCAATATTGCCGCCTACAACCTGGATGCGTGGGTAGTTCTGCTTGACCCAGCGAACCCGTTCGATCACGCCAGCAGTGTGCCCGTGAGCCGTGTCGACCACGATGGCATCCACACCTGCCGCGGCAAGCTTGGCGACACGCTCTTCCGTGCCCTCGCCCACCCCGACCGCCGCAGCCACCCGCAGCTGCCCATAAGCGTCTTTGCACGCGTTGGGGTGTTCGGTGTTCTTGACGATATCCTTGACTGTGGCCAGGCCCCGCAGTTCGAAATCCTTGTTCACAATCAGCACCCGCTCCAGGCGATGCTTGTGCATGAGAGCCTGGGCTTCGTCCAGAGTACCGCTCTCATCCATCGTGACGAGTTTTTCCTGGGGTGTCATGATCTTGCTTAGCGGAAGATCCAGACGATCTTCGAAGCGCAGATCGCGGTTGGTGACGATGCCTACCAACTTGCCGTTTTCGACCACAGGCAAGCCAGAAATGCCGTGTTCGCGTTGCAATGTAATTGCGTCGCGCACCCGCATGGTCGGCGTCACGGTGACCGGGTCGATGACGATCCCGAACTCATGTCGCTTGACGCGCGCCACTTGTTGCGCCTGTGCGTCTGCCGACAGATTTTTGTGGACGACGCCGATGCCGCCTTCCTGAGCCATGGCTATGGCTAGGCCGGATTCGGTGACGGTATCCATTGCAGCGGAAACCAGGGGAATGTTGAGAGTGATGTCGCGCGTGAACCGGGTGGACAGCTTCGTGTCACGCGGCAGGATGTCCGAATAGGCCGGCACCAACAGGACATCGTCGAATGTCAGTGCTTTCTTGATGAGGCGCATGTACGAGCTCCGTGCAAAGGGGAATTATAACGCGGGGTATGCGGCACTTCAGCCGATCCACGCACGGGCATTGCGGAACATCCGCATCCAAGGTGTAAACCCGCCATTCGGCAGGTGCGAACCGCCCTGATCGGCCGACCCCCAACGCTCAGGCGCCCACGACATCATGACGTTGCGGGTGACCCGCTCCGGGTGCGGCATCATGACTGTAAAGCGCCCATCGGCGGTCGTAACACCCGTCAGGCCACTGGCGCTGCCATTGGGGTTGTACGGGTACTGCTCGGTTGCACGACCATGATGATCCACGTAGCGCAAAGCGGCGATGGCCTGCGATGCGTCACCCTGGCGTTCAAAATTGGCATAACCCTCGCCGTGTGCGACCGCCACCGGCACCACAGTGCCGGCCATGCCCTGCATGAAGAGCGATGGTGATTCGGGAATTTCCACAAGGGAAAGCCGTGCCTCGTATTTTTCAGACAGGTTGCGCGTGAAACGCGGCCAGTGCTGTGCACCGGGAATCATGGATGCCAAGGCCGCCATCATCTGGCAGCCATTGCATACGCCCAGGGCAAAGCTGTCGTCACGGCCAAAGAAGGCGGCGAACTGGTCGGCAAGCATATTATTGAAGCGTATGCTGCGCGCCCAGCCTTCGCCGGCCCCCAGCACGTCCCCATAGCTGAAGCCACCCACAGCAACCAGCCCTTGCGCATCGTCCAGACGAACCCGGCCTTCCAGCAAGTCTGTCATGTGGACATCCATGGCTTCGAACCCGGCCTTATCGAAGGCCCAGGCCATTTCCACCTGGCTGTTGCAACCCTGTTCACGCAGAACAACGACCCTGGGACGCTTGCCGGTCGCGATATAGGGCGCCGCCACGTCTTCCTGAGGATCGAAGGCTACACGAGCCTGCATACCAGGGTCACCTGCTTCCTGCCAGAGATCGAATTCAGCCTGGGCACATTCTGGGTTATCGCGCAAGGCCATGATGCGGCGAGTGACTTCCGACCATTGCTGGCCCAGTTCGGCGCGGGCACGCTGATAGATAAGCTTGCCATCCCGGAAAATCTGGATTTCGTCACTGCCATTGAGTGAACCGATGGCATGCACATGACGGGCCAAACCGGCTTCGCGCAGGCGGCCCAGAACCTTGTCGCGTTCGCTACGCTGCACCTGGATGACAGCACCGGCTTCTTCGGTAAACAGTGCCTTGAGGGTGAGTTCGTCACGCTGCACGGCGATCTGTTCCGGGCGGATCTTGTAATCGCCCCAGTCTTCAGCGTGCGGGTCGATGGTGAGCATGTCGAGATTGACCGACACACCAACATGACCGGCAAAAGCCATTTCACAGAGCGTTGCCAGCAGGCCGCCATCAGAACGGTCATGATAGGCGAGGATCAGGCCATCAGCCGCGAGTTCACGCACGCTGCGGAAGAAGGTGGCAAGCAGAGCGGCGTCGTCGATATCGGGGACTTCGTGCCCGACCTGACCATACACCTGCGCCAGCACTGAACCGCCCAGCCTTTGTCTGCCGGCCCCCAGATCAAGGAATATCAGCGTCGTGTCGCCACGATCGGCGCGTAACTGAGGGGTCAGCGTAGCGCGTACATCAGCAACCGGCGCGAAAGCGCTGACAATAAGCGATACAGGCGCAAGCACCTCGCGCTGTTCACCTTCGTGCTGCCATGTGGTGCGCATGGAAAGAGAATCCTTGCCCACGGGAATGGACAGGCCCAGCGCCTGGCACCACTGGCTGACGGCCGATACCGTGTCGTACAGGGCTGCATCCTGGCCGGGCGTGCCACAGGCGGCCATCCAGTTGGCCGACAGCTTGATGTCTTCAAGCGCCCGGACATCGGCCGCCACCAGATTGGTCAACGCTTCGGCCACGGCCATGCGACCCGACGCGGGCGCATCCAGCACGGCCAGCGGCGTGCGTTCACCCATGGACATTGCTTCGCCGCGCACCCCTTCATAATCTGCTAGCGTCACGGCGCAATCGGCCACAGGCACCTGCCACGGACCCACCATCTGGTCGCGGCTGGTAAGGCCGCCCACGCTGCGGTCGCCGATAGTGATGAGAAAATTCTTATTGGCAACAGTGGGGTGACGCAACACCCGCTCTATCGCTTCGCCCAGATCTATGCCAACGACATCGCAAGGCGTGCCCTCGATATGCTCGCGCACTACGTCGCGTGTCATGCGCGGCGCCTTGCCCAGAATAACGTCAATCGGCACATCGACGGGTCGTAATTCGTCAGGTTTGCGCGGCGTGATCGGTTCGGCTACGCCGGGCAGGCCTTCACCGTGTGTAACAAGCAACTGACGCTCTTCAGTGGCTACGCCAACAACCGCATAGGGGCAGCGCTCGCGGCGGGCAATGGCTTCGAAACGCTGCAGGTCGTCCGGCTGAACAGCGAGAACATAACGTTCCTGCGATTCATTGCTCCAGATTTCGGCGGCTGACAGCCCGGATTCTTCAAGATGGACTTGCTGCAGTTCGAAGATGGCGCCCCGCCCGGCATCGTTCACCAGCTCAGGAAAGGCATTGGACAGCCCGCCTGCCCCTACATCATGAATGGCCAATATGGGATTGTGTTCACCCTGCTGCCAGCACCGATCAATGACTTCCTGAGCCCGCCGTTCGAGTTCGGGATTGCCCCGCTGCACGGAGTCGAAATCGAGTTCCGCCGTATTGGCGCCTACGCTCATACTGGAAGCCGCACCCCCACCCATGCCGATACGCATGCCGGGCCCACCCAGTTGAATCAGCAACGCCCCAGGAGGCAAGGGATCTTTGTGTGTGAGGCGGCTGTCTATGGACCCCAGGCCACCGGCAATCATGATGGGCTTGTGATAGCCCCAGCGTCGCTCACCGGCATGCTGTTCAAACGTGCGGAAATAGCCCAGCAGATTGGGTCTGCCGAATTCATTGTTGAAGGCGGCCGCCCCGATGGGGCCTTCTATCATGATGTCCAGCGGCGAAGCAATGCGGTCGGGGGCGCCATGCGGGCGGTCTTCCCAGGGCTCGGCCGCATCAGGGAAACGCAGATGAGATACGGTGAAACCCGCCAGGCCGGCCTTGGGCTTGGAACCCCGGCCGGTCGCCCCTTCGTCACGAATCTCGCCACCCGAACCGGTGGAAGCCCCTGGGAAAGGCGCAATCGCGGTCGGGTGGTTGTGGGTTTCCACTTTCATCAACGTATGCACCACTGCCGAGTGGTGTCCGTAGCGGCCCTGGCTATCGCTTGCGCCTGCGTGAAACAAGGTTGCCGGCCCACCTTCCATCACAGCGGCATTGTCGGAATAGGCGACAACGGTGCCCTGCGGCTGCGCCGCATGGGTGGCCCGGATCATTCCGAACAAGGTTGCCGCCTGGGGCTGACCGTCGATCACCCAAGTGGCGTTGAATATTTTGTGCCGGCAGTGTTCGCTGTTGGCCTGGGCGAACATCATGAGTTCGACATCAGTGGGATTGCGGCCAAGATTGGTGAAAGCGTCCACCAGGTATTCGATTTCGTCTTCTGATAATGCCAGGCCAAGTGCAGTGTTGGCTGCTATCAGTGCCTGGGCACCTGCGCCGATCACATCGATCGTGGTGGTCGGCTTGCCCGGCAGCGAGGCAAACAAGGCAGTGCCGTCGAAACCCGCATCAACCACGGTTTCGGTCATGCGATCATGCAAAACGCCCGCGGCCTGGGCAAGCTGGGTTTCGTGTAGCGGCTTGGCCCCCAGCAGGCCCCGTTCGGGCACAAGGGTGTAACGCACACCACGCTCTATGCGACGCACCGCCGACAAACCACAATTATGCGCAATATCGGTGGCCTTGCTGGCCCATGGCGACACTGTTCCCAAGCGCGGGAAAACGCGCAGCACCAATGGGTTGCGGCTTGCGGATTGATCTTCAACGGGGGTGCCGTAATCGAGCAACTGTTCGAGCTGGTGGCGGCCGGCGTCGCCCAGCGGCGCTTCCAGCCAGACGTAATGTTCATACTGGCCGGTGATGTCCGAAATGGGCAGGCCCAGGGCCGCGAAGCGTTTGAGAAGCTGTTCACGGCGGAACGGGGACAGGACGGACGAGCCGGGAAAATGCAGAATTGGATTCACTGTGTACGGGACGACGCGCAAGAGGTGGACTGGACTTGGTATTTTACCCTTCCGTAGGGAATACGGGCTGGGTAGAAAGAGAGGGGCTACCCCTGTCAGGGTTGTGGGTAGCGGACTTCCAGGATGTCGAGTTCCTCGACGCCGCCGGGGGTTCGCAGGATAACGGTATCGCCTTCCCTGGCCTTGAGCAGCGCCCGGGCAACCGGGGAAATCCAGCTGATACGGCCCTGCAAGGGTTCGGCCTCATCAATACCTACGATGGTAATGCGGAACTCTTCACCTGCCGAATCGGAATACAGGACAGTGGCACCAAAGAATATCTGATCGCGGTTCGGTTGCTGGGCGGGGTCCACAACCTCGACGGTTTCCAGCCGGCGTATCAGAAAACGGATGCGCCGGTCTATTTCCCGCAGACGTTTCTTGCCGTAGAGATAATCACCGTTTTCCGAGCGGTCGCCGTTCGAAGCGGCCCAGGACACAATCTGGACGACATCGGGGCGCTCGACATTCATCAACTGTTCAAGCTCGTTGCGCAGTTGTGCGTAACCATCGACGGTAATGTAGTTTTTGGTGCCGACCGGCAACGGCGTACCTTCAAGCTCAAGGTCGTCGTCGTCCTGGTCGTTTTCCTTTACAAATGCCTTGCTCATACTGCAATACTCATCATGCGAAGGGCCTTATTGCCAATCGTGCCAGATAGGGGTGAGATCCTTGGGAAGAGCAGGAAGCCGACCCAGGTCGATACGCGCTTCTTGTGGGCTGTGAAAGTCTGACCCGCAGGACGCCAGGAAGCCATAGCGCCTTGCAACATCGGCATACTGACGATATTGCTCGGGCGTATGACTGCCCGTAATGACTTCGATGCCTTCCCCTCCCAAGTCGCGGAAGATTTCGAACAAGGCATCGAACTGCATTGGCGTGTAGTCGTATCTGCCGGGGTGAGCAATAACGGCACGCCCGCCCGACTGGTGAATCCAGCTGACAGCCTGTTCAAGGGATGACCATTGCATGGGCACATAAGCCGGCGAGCCTTCGCCCAGATACTGGCTGAACACCGCCTGCAAATTCTTGCAGTAGCCCTGGCTGACAAGGTAACGGGCAAAGTGGGTACGACTGATAAGCGCTGGGTTGCTGACATACGCCAGAGCGCCTTCGTAGCTGTTTTCCACGCCCATGGCGTCAAGCCTGCGCCCCATTTCCCGGGCACGTTCGCTGCGGCCGCTACGGACAGCACGCAGGCCTTCACGCAGGTCAGCGTGCCCGTCATCAACATTCAACCCCACGATATGGACGGTATGCCCACTCCAGGTAACGGAAATTTCCACGCCGGCAATAAAGCCCATGCCAAGCGCATCGGCCTGCGCGCGGGCAGCCGGGATGCCGTCAAGAATGTCATGATCGGTCAATGCCCAGAGCGTCACGCCATTCGAATGAGCGCGACGGGCGACATCTTCGGGTGCGAGCACACCATCGGACATGGTTGAATGGCTATGGAGATCGACTGTAATGATGATATCCCTCTGATGAACTGAATCGGCCAGCCAAGGCGGCATTCAAGCAAGAGCACCGGCCCTTGCTGCTGCCAGCCGCCGGGTATATGCCTTGCCATAAGCTCAGGCGGGGGGACTTTCCTGCAGGAAAGCTGCCACAGCCTCGACCTGGTCGGCGGAGCGCAAGGTGGGCGCGTGCCCTACCCCTGCGAAGGTGATGCCACGTGCCAGCACATTGCGCTGCTGCATTTCCTGCATACTTTCTTCAGTAAGCAGATCGGAGCTTGCCCCACGCAGAATCAGCACGGGGCTGCGCAGGCTTTCAAACCCTGCCCAAAGCAAGGCTTCAGCCCCTTTCAGCACGGTGGCATCCTGCCGGGCGATGGGTTCCGCAATGCGCAGGTCGTAATGCTTGACCCACTGCCCGCCCTGTTGATTGAAAACGTAGCGGGTGAGGTCTTCCCAGCCGGCATCATCGTGCGGCCCAAAGCCTTCCGAAACCGTCTTCACATATTCGACCGCCTCGCCAAAGCTGTCAAATGTTTCCTGCCTGCCGACATAGTCGGCAATGCGGCTCAGCCCACTGTCGTTGAGGCTGGGACCAATATCATTGAGGACCATATGACCCAGTTGCAGCGTCTGCGAAGCATCCAGCCCGAACTCGCCACGCTGGGGCCGCATTGCCGCCGACATTGCCAGCCCAGCAGCCAGACCCAGGCCGATCAGCCCACCCATGGAGGTGCCCACCCAATCTAGGCGCGCCGGATTCAGTCGCGCAATAAGCGTGAGCATATCCGACACATATTGTGGAATCACGTAGTGTTCGGGATTGACCAACCAATCGGACCTGCCCCGGCCGACCACATCCGGGCAGACCACCCGATAAGTGTCGGCCAGCCTTGCCGCCAGCGGGTCGAAGTCCCGCCCGGAACGGGTCAGCCCGTGCACGCACAGGAGCACCCGATCGTTGTCCGGATCCCCCCACTCCCAATAAGCCATGCGATGCAGGCCGCCAGGGCTGGCACACATGACATGATGAAGGCGGGGTTCGCCGGTAGAATGCAATCGCGGCAAGTCACTCATAGCAGGCTCGCAGGAAAGAGGCACAGGCTGCTGATTGTAAGCTCAAGCGTGCAAGCCCTGCCCCATCGCCTTCAAGGCGGCTTCCTGTACGGCTTCGGAAAGCGTGGGATGAGCATGGATAGTGCCCGCCACATCCTCAAGCCGCGCGCACATTTCGATGGATTGTGTGAACGCAGCCGCGAGTTCCGAAACATTCGGCCCCACCGCCTGCCACCCAAGGATCCGGTGATCATCCCGGCGTGCCACGACACGCACAAAGCCATCGGCAGCGTCCAGCGTCAGCGCACGCCCGTTGCCCGCAAAGGGAAATGATGCCACCAGAACGTCGCCAACCTGCGCTTGGGCGGCTTCGGGCAGCATCCCCACCACCACGACTTCGGGATCGGTATAGCAGACAGCTGGGATGGCCTGCGGTTCAAAGCGGCGGCGCTGGCCGGCAATGGCGGCGGCCGCCACTTCAGCCTGCGCCATGGCGCGGTGCGCCAGCATGGGCTCGCCCGTGACATCGCCAATAGCCCAGACATTACGCATGGAAGTACGGCATTGTTCGTCCACACGAATAAAGGGGCCGTCGGTGTCCAGCATCAGCCGATCAATACCCGATTCGGCTGACCGGGGGCGACGCCCCACGGCAACCAGAATCTGATCCGCCTGTATCTGCCTGGATTCCCCTTCTGCCGGCTGCAGCACCAGAGTGCCCGCTTCAGCATCGCCTTCCAGCAAACGCGTGTTGAGCAGAAGCTCGATATTCAAGGCCTGAAGCCGGCGCTGCACGGGACGGGTCAAAGCTGTATCCCAGGCAGGCAGAATGCGTTCCTGTGCTTCGACCACAGTGACGCGAGTGCCCAGTTTTGCGTAAGCCATGCCGAGTTCCAGGCCAATATAGCCCGCGCCCACCACGACCAGACTGTCTGGCAGCGACTGGGGCACCAACGCTTCGGTGGATGAAATCACTCGACCGCCAAAACGCAGCATAGGTAATTCGGCAGGGGCGGAACCACTGGCAAGCACCAGATGCTGGCAGATGACGCGCTGACTCTGCCCTGCATCGCCATCAATGTTGCGCACCTCGACCGTCTTGCCATCCAGAACGACGGCGTCGCCCGTGATAACACGGACGCCGGCCCGTTTGAGCAATGCCTGCACCCCCGTCGTCAACTGCCCGACGATGCCCTGCTTCCACTCATTCATGCGCGGCAAGTCAAGCGTGGGCTGCGATGCAACAATGCCCAGGCGTGCGGCCTGGCCACCAGCTCCCAAACGATGGAACTCGTCAGCGGCGTGAATCAGCGCCTTCGAGGGGATACACCCGATATTCAGGCAGGTGCCACCAGGGCGTTCGCGTTCTACCAATACTGTTGCAATACCGGCCTGTGCCGTGCGCAGGGCGGCCACATACCCGGCGGGGCCGCCGCCCAAAATCAATACATTCGTCGACTGCATGGACTGTTACTCCACAAATAGCATCGAGGGACATTCGAGATAGGCGCGAATGCTCTGAATGAACTCAGCCGCATGCATCCCGTCCACCACGCGATGGTCGAACGACGAGGAAAGATTCATCATCTTGCGCACCACAACGGCCCCATTGAGAACAACCGGCCGCTCCACAACGCGGTTCACCCCGACGATGGCCACTTCCGGATAATTGATCACCGGGGTATTCACGATACCGCCCAAGGCACCCAGGCTGGTGAGCGTGATGGTGGAACCCGACAATTCATCGCGCTGTGCAGAGCCGTTGCGTACGGCTTCCGCCAAGCGGCGGACTTCACGGGCCACCCCCCAGATATCCTGGCTTTCGGCATGACGCAATACAGGCACCATCAGCCCCGCATCTGTTTGCGCCGCAACGCCCAGGTGCACGGGTGCATAACGCAATACCACCCCCTTGTCGTCGTCATAACGCGCATTCATTTGCGGGAATTCACGCAGCGCGAGCACCATGGCACGCGCCAACAAAGGCAGTATGGTGAGCTTGCCACGTTCCTCGCCCCAGCGCGCGTTCAGTTTCTGTCGTAGGGTTTCCAGTTCCGTGACGTCGATTTCCTCGACATAGGTGAAGTGCGGAATATGGCGTTTAGATTCCTGCATCTTCTGCGCAATGCGGCGACGCAAACCTATCACAGGAATTTCTTCAACCCCTTCGCGACGGGCCAGCAGCATGCCGGACTGCCCTGTGCCAGCCGTCGCAGCCGGCAAGGCACCCCCTTGCTGCAGCCAGCGGTCCAGGTCTTCGTGGGTGATCTGGCCAACCGGGCCCGTGCCGGGCACGGCCCGCAGATCCAAGCCTTCTTCCAGAGCGCGGCGACGAACGGCGGGAGACGCCAGCGGCCGCGAGCGGCGACCCGTGGACGAAGCTTGTGACCGGGCTGGCGGAACAGAGACCTCCACCCCACCGCTGGTAGCGCTTGAAACAGGGGACGCGGATTCTTGAGAAGCCTTGGAAGAAGCGTCTTCAGGCTGCGCAGCCTTTACAGACGCGCCGCTGGCATCATTGTCAGCGGCAGACGAGGTTGCCGGCATGCCGGAGCTTTCCGCAGGCGCGACATCGCCTTCGTCGGCCACATTGCCTGGCCCTTCGACTTCAAGCCGAATAAGCGCCGACCCTACCGACATGATTTCACCGACCCGGCCACCCAGTGCCAATACCTTGCCATGCACCGGCGATGGCACCTGCACGGTGGCCTTTTCAGTCATGACATCGGCCAACACCTGATCTTCGACGACGCTGTCGCCTTCCTTCACATGCCACTCAACCAGTTCGACTTCCGCAATACCTTCGCCGATATCCGGCATCTTGATTACATAAACACCCATATCAGCTCTCCTCTCCGCTTTCCGACCCGAGGTCATCTTCCGGAAGTAGCGGCGGCAGTGGCGACGCTTCTCCGACCAGCCTTCTCATGGCGTTCGCCACGCGTCGTGGACTGGGGAAGTATGCCCATTCATGGGCGTGTGGATAGGGAGTGTCCCAACCTGTGATGCGCTCAATCGGAGCTTCAAGGTGATAAAAGCAATGTTCCTGCACCAGCGAAACGAGTTCCGCACCAAAACCACTGGTCAGCGTCGCCTCGTGCACCACCATGCAGCGCCCTGTCTTGCGCACCGACCGGACGATGCTTTCCATGTCGAGCGGCCACAAGCTGCGCAGATCAAGAATTTCGGCGTCCAGGCCGCATTCAGCCACGGCTGCCTCGGCTACATAGACCATGGTGCCGTAAGCCAGCACTGTAATCTGCTTGCCAGGGCGGTGGACACGCGCCGATTCCAGCGGAATGCTGTAGTAACCCTTGGGGACATTGCCCAGGTGATGACGCGACCACGGCACCACGGGCTTGTCATGATGGCCATCAAATGGGCCGTTATACAGACGCTTGGGTTCCAGAAAAATGACCGGATCATCGCTTTCGATGGCGGAGATCAACAGGCCTTTGGCGTCGTAGGGATTGGATGGAATGACCGTACGCAGGCCGGTCACATGGGTAAATAAGGCCTCGGGGCTCTGACTATGCGTCTGCCCGCCATAGATCCCGCCGCCCGAGGGCATGCGTATGGTCAGGGGGGCTATGAATTCACCGGCACTGCGATAACGCAGCCGGGCGGCTTCA
>JBAYOJ010000028.1:0-15374 GCA_041678385.1 Burkholderiaceae bacterium
GCAGCCTGTATCAGCAGATTGATGCGTTCGTTTGGGGGAGCTCCCAAAAGCACAATGTCGGCGGGTGCCGGTTGGGGGGTGCTTTGATACAGATCTTCATAATTCTGACATTTGATGCAATCGGGCGATGTCAGATATCCCATCAGTGTGGATAAACCGAGTCGCAATAGCGGCTGCGGCTCGATGATAACGATGTATACCATCGGTTCACTCCTTGACGAGTTGATCACGCGCCGAAGTGCAAGCCTCGTCGTTCATGGCGAGGTCTAAGAGGCATTATCAACATGGCGCCGAAGCTGCCCCATGCTGCAAAAAAAGCTCAAATCGACTGTTGCGGTTTTCACCGCAGAGGGTCGGGGCAGTTTTTCAAGACTGAACTATGACACGCCAGAGCGACACATGTCGTTTCAATAATGTATAGGTATGTATCCATATAAAACTTAATTTCGGCTTGTAGATAGAACTTAGCGCGTCCATGCGCCACTCGCATCGGACCTATCTGGCTCCGACCTGTGCAGCCACGGTACCAGTGATCAGTATGGGGTTATATCAGTGACTGCCATACGCCTATGGCATAGTGACCCTTTCATATTGATATTCAAAGGCATACCTATGGCAGAAACCTGGCTTACATCCTTGCAAACCGCAACGCCTCAGGAAGGCTATGACCTTGCCATTAAGCTTTCACGTATGGCGGTCAAATACACACAGCCATCGGCTGAAGTGCGTGACAAACTACGGCCGGTCTATGGTGAAGATGCCGACGCCCTGATCGCGGTATCGCAGGTCGTCGCCACCAATTTCCAGACAATAGCGGCCGCCAATGGTTATTGGAAATAATTCGTCAAGGTCGCGCAGCTGCCTTACCGCTATTCCGGTAACAGAGCCCTGTAGGCGCTCTTGAGCGGCCGCAATGTGCGGGCGGGTGCGTTGCAGCCGCCTCGCCGTCACGCTTCGCCGAGTCTTGCCATAAGTTCTTCGCCAAGCTCCCGGTAGGCTCTGCTGGCGGCGCTGTTTGCAGCGGTAGCCACGACCGGCGCGCGCAGGATGCCCATGCGTTCAATGTCCGAGGCGAAGGGGATACGGGTTCCCAGGAAGCGTTTTGAGTAGGCGCTGCTCATGGCGGCAATGGTTTCACTGTGCAGCGTTTTGACGTTCTGCACCATGGAAAAAAAACCGTGCAGTTTCTTCTCGGAAATCTTGTTTTCCTTGAAGAAATCGAGAAGCTGTTCAAAAGTACGTTGCGAGAGGGTGGTCGGGATGACAGGCACCAGCACTGCATCGGCGGACCGGAAGACGTTTTCCGACAAAACAGAGATGCTGGGCGGGCAATCCAGCAGGACAATGTCGTAATCCTGTTTGACTCCCTTTAAAGCCTTCTTCAGGCGTGAGCGGCTATCGCGCATACGTGAAAGGAAGATATCGAAATCCCGAAAGCTCATATTGGCGGGAAGGATATCGAGATTGTCGTAATCGCTGCCTCGTATTGCGTCGGTGAATTTCTTTACATCTTTGAAAAACGCCGCTTCTGTCAGTTTTTTTGAAGGCTTTACACGGAAATAAAAACTCGAAGCCCCCTGGGGGTCGAGGTCGCAAAGAAGCGTCCGTCTGCCGCTCGCCGCCAGCGTGTAGGCCAGATTGACCGCAACGGCTGTCTTGCCGACGCCACCCTTGTTCGAATAGCAGGCGATGATCTTCATAGGGCATCCTTTCGTTCTTGGAAGAGTGCTTTGAAAGTCTGTTGCACTTTGGGGCGGTTGAATCGGGCGAAATTCTTCATGACTTTTGCCCGTTCCTGCAGCTGTAGCCCATGAAGCACCGTGATCAGGGCGCCCACGCTCTGGGCAACTTCAATGTCAGCACCCTTGCGGTTTTTGCCGTGCGCCAGAAGAAAATCATGCAGGCTTTCTTGCTGGACAGAATAGTCGTTGAACAGGCCGAGATTGTCTTGCAGGTTCTTCAGTGGCTTGAGCAGCCTGGCCAGCACCTGTGCAGGGAAGATGGGGCTGAAGAACTCCATGAGATATCGCAGCTTTTTGCAGTCGATGCGCAACTGATGGATTTCGTCGTCTTTGGTATCAGGGGTGATGCCTGCGGCAATCTTGCATACCTTGCGGTATCGATGCCAAATGCGTTCACATGCATACTCATGTGCTGGAAGGCCGGCTTTTTCCCCCCGCTTCAAACCCCTGGGGCGGGTGAAGCGCTTGGCCAGAGCATTGATTTTCTTTTCGTACGCAGGGCTGCGTAAATGCTGTGCCAGCGCGGCTTTTTCGGCTGCCCGCTGTCCCGAGAACAAGCGGAACAGGGTGTCCAGCCCATTATGCAGGCTATCGGGAAGCAGGTCGTAGAACTTCTGCTTTTCCAGCAAATAGACGTCGAGGTCGCGCAATCTGCCGGTAGGGGCCGCGAGTGCCGAGAAGTCGGCTTTCAGGATGGTGGTCAGGTCTTCATCGTAGACACCCCTGAACAGGCTTAGAACCGATCTTATCTTGCGCAGCTGGACACGGTAGTCGTGAAGGAATTCAGTATCGAGGTCAGCAATGATGCCGAACTCGTTTGCGCGCATTAATGGAATGTGGCCGGCAATGATCTGGGTGGCGGCGTCAAACGCTGTTTGGGTGGCAGAAACGGAAATCTGTGGCTTGGGATCGTAAGTGGCTTGATCAGGAAACAGTTGGCCGTAAAGCGGGTCGATGGTGCAGCGGTTTCCGCCCAGGTTGACGATATGCTTGCGTAACAATGCCAGCGATTCGTCGTAACCTCGTATCCCTTGCAGTGCAGACAGGGTCGCGGTATGGCCTTCGCCGCTGGTGAACCGCAACAGGTAGGCGCGGCAGTGTGTCTTCCCGTCGTTGTCTACAAAAGCCAGGGTCTGCTTGTGGATTTCACCAGATCCTATGGTTAGCAGACTGCGCAGTGGGGAAAGCCCTCGCAAGGCGCGTTTGACAGGGCCGTTGGGGAAATCGGTTATGAAACGCGGTTGGCGCTTGACTGTTTGCGAGGCAAGCTGGCCATGGTGACCCAGCAGTTCGTAGCTTATCCCTGCTTTCAGCAGCAGACGGCTCGAACGGCGCAGGGCTTGGTCAAAGGAATCCAGCGCGGTGAATGCCGACGTGCTGACTTCCAGGGGTAGGGGGGTGAGTTTTCCGAAGGCCACCAGGGCCAAGTCGTCGGTTGTGTTGGGCGGCAACGAGTAAAGGTCGATGGGAGGCTCCGTCATTCATTTCTTTTTTGCATGGCGCGGTAATGCGTCCAGTTTGCCTAAATGTCAGACTTAGGGCAATGGAGCACAGGCACCATCATCGTGCTGTAAAGGATCAGTAGACCGCAGGGACATACATGTTATCGGGAACAGGGTGCCGGAAGTAATCGGGGCTGTATTCGCGCTGGGGCAGAACGATTTCAGGGCTTTCAATTTCACCGTAAGGAATCTGGTCGAGCAGGTGACGGATGCAGTTCAGTCGGGCCCGCTTTTTATCCACGCCGTCGACGATCCACCACGGGGCTTCGGGAATGTGCGTGCGTTCCAGCATGGTTTCCTTGGCTTTGGTGTAGCTTTCCCAGCGGCGTCGGGATTCGAGATCCATGGGGCTGAGCTTCCATTGCTTCAAAGGGTCGCGGATGCGCATCAGAAAGCGCAAGTGCTGCTCTTCGTCGGTGATGGAGAACCAGTATTTCACCAGCACAATGCCGGAGCGGACCAGCATTCTTTCAAATTCGGGCACGGTACGGAAAAACTCTTCGCACTCTTCTTCGGTGCAGAAACCCATGACTTTTTCGACACCCGCACGGTTGTACCAGCTGCGATCAAAAAGCACGATTTCACCGCCCGCCGGCAGATGTGACACATAGCGCTGGAAGTACCATTGCGTGCGCTCGCGTTCGCTGGGGGCCGGCAGGGCGGCCACCCGACAGATTCGCGGGTTGAGCCGTTGGGTAATGCGTTTGATGGCGCCGCCCTTGCCCGCTGCATCCCGGCCTTCGAACAGCACGACTATCTTGAGTTTATGGGCCTGGACCCAATCCTGAAGCTTGACGAGTTCGCGCTGCAGCCGGAACAGTTCGCGGAAGTAGAAGCGGCGATCCAGTTGATTTTCGGAAGTCGGGCCCTGGGGTGGGACTTCCAGCAGTAATTCGTCGAGACGGTCGTCGTCCAGTTCCATTTCCAGTTCTTCATCGAAGCTGTCGAGCAGATCGGCTTCGGCGCGTTGGGATGGAGACATAGGGGCGGGCGAGGAATGGGGCTTGGTCATATTTGAATCAAAGGAAAGAGTAGAGGGAGTCCATGCCAGTTTGCCTCATGGTGTTGGCGTTTTCATGACCACGCGCCGATGCGTAATCCATGAAGAGCGTTACGATATGAAAGCATCATTACTCACGGAGGCATCATGAACGAGGAGCCTGTTTTCGCGGATTGGATCGTAGAGCAGGTGGCTGACGCGCTGATCTGCGCCGACCGCAGCGGCAATATCGTGCGCTGGAACGAGGCCGCCAGCCAGCTCTTTGGCTTCAGCGCGACCGAAGCCCTGGGCAGCAGCTTGGATCTGATCATTCCCGAGCATTTACGGGCGCCACATTGGGCGGGTTTCAATGCGGCAATGCATAGCGGGAAACTGACTCTGCAAGGGCGGCCAACCTTGACGCGTGCCTTGCACAAGAGCGGCAGCAAGCTGTATGTCGAAATGACATTCGCGTTGGTCAGAGACCCACAAGGCGTGGCCATTGCTTCGGTTGCCATGGCGCGTGATGTGACTGAAAAATTGCAAAAGGAACGTGCAGCCCGCATTGCTCAGAGTCAGAAAGCGACCTGATTGCGGCCTTTGTTCTTGGCGCGGTACAACGCTGCGTCGGTACTGGAATAAGCGAGCGCAAAGTCGGTGTGGCGTTCATTCCAACCGACACCGAAGCTGGCTGTGATACGACGCTCGGGCACGCTGGAAAAGGGCTGGTCGGCAATCCCCCGGCGGATGGCTTCGGCCACATGCAGCGCGTCTCTCAGCCCGGTTTCAGGCAGTAAAATAGTGAACTCTTCCCCGCCTACGCGGCCGATGCTTCCTTGGCCGTTCAGGATACTGAACAGCCGCTCAGCCAGTTCCTTCAGTACGGCGTCGCCTGCAGGGTGCCCGCAGCTGTCGTTGATCTCTTTAAAGAAATCGATGTCCAGAATGATCAGCGACATCGATACATGCTGCAGGTGGTTTTGCGCTTTTTCGAAGATGGCGCGGCGGTTCAGGGTGCCGGTCAGGCTGTCATGACGCGCCTTGTAATCAAGTTCGGCGCTCAGTTGCTGCAGCCTGGTGTTGGCGGCATTCAGTTCTGCTTCGCTGCGGTCGCCATGCCGGATCAGGCGGTGGGTCTCGCGCATCAGACGCTGATAGTGACGCACCAGGTCTTCCAGGGCCTGCCGGTATTGGCTGGCGTCCAGGCCCGGTGCAGTCACGGTTGCCTGAGCGCGGTTCAAGGCCGCCATTTCAGCTTCGAAAAGGTTGGTATCCACCATCAGCTCTGGGTCGCATGATCGTGAAAGCTCAGATGGGTGAAGTCTTCACACAATTCCTGGCCAAATTCGTAGATGGTGTCATCCTCTTCGTCATGGAACCAGTTCAGGATGACGGAAGAGCCGGTGGCGGCTTTCTCATTCAGCGCATCAAACAGGGAAAACAGCATTTTGGCGCTGGAGCTGTTGAAGTACGAGAGGGCGACATCGACGGTGATAGGCGCATCAGATTTGTCTTCCTGGATGAACTGCCGGACTGCGGCAACAATATCAGCCCAAAAGAGGGCGGCATTCTCAGGATAGGCCTCTCCTTTGAGCGAAAGTCGGCGCTGGTCGAATTGGAAATCGACTTCGGGGGAGCTGGTACTGGCGGGTATGAATATGTTGGTCATGGTCCTGCTTGAAAATGGATGCTGGGCACGGTCGGCCTGTTGCGGTCAGATGGTCGCCTTCAAATAGAAGAGCACATCTTCGCTGTTGGGAAGCGGCATGAACTCGAATTCCAGGGGTTCGCTTGCATCGCGAGCCACCGTCAGCAAGCCCAGGCCGGCGCCCTTGCTGTCTTTCGGGCCTTCCGCCCGCAAGGTTCGCTTGTACTCGCGCTTGATGTCATCAAGCGTCAGCGTGTGCAGATGTTCCAGCTTGCCGCGCAGTTGTTCCGCGATGTCCGCATGTACAGGGTTGGCGCAATGCAGATGGTAGCGGCCTGCATCCGTCGAAATGCAGATGGAGCCATGCCTGACTTCGTTGTTGAATACCGTGGAGTCATCCCGTGTGTAGGCATCGACCGAATAATGGATGATGTTCTGTGTCATTTCTATGAACGAGGAAAACAGCTTGCGGCGGGTCAGGCCCGCGGCTCCCAGGTGCTCAATGCGCATTTTCACGGCGTCGGATACGGCGACGATGATGGTCTGCGAAAAATAGCCCTCGTAATAGAAAATGACTTTATGTCTTTCAGCACTTTGGCAGCAGATGCGCCAGTGCAGGCTCTGATGGGAGTTGCTGGTCGGAATATGCGCGGTCATGGGTGTCAGTGAAGGCGAAGGATCAACGCAGTAAGGTCATCCCGACGAGGCTGCGGCCCCTGATATGTTTGAAAATCGTCCATCAGTTGGCGCGTCAGCTCAGCTATGGGGCTTTCGCGGTGTCGCAGCAAAGTCTGGCCCAGACGCCTTCTACCGTAGGAAATGTTTTTCGGGCCGCCGATCTGATCAATCAGGCCGTCAGTGCAACAGCACAACACCGTCTCGGCAGGCAGCCGGGTGCGGTGGTTCGTCCATGACATGTCGACCCTTGTGTCTGTATATCCTAGCCCGGTGCGTTCGCCCCGAATGTTCTGTATCTTTTCCTGCCCCGGCAACAGCAGGAGCAGCGGCAGGCTTGCGTGCGCGCTGGTCAGTGTGTTGCTGTCGTTCTCAAACCAGAGGAAGGCGGCGTCCATGCCATCGTTGGAATTGGCGTGGTGAATAGCCGAGTGCTGCCCCAGCGTCAACTTGATGCTGTTGCTGACTTCCGTCATCAGCCGGCCGGGGTCGCGCGGGCCATACTGGTTCAGCGCATGGGTCAGGGATGAGGTGGCGATCAGAGTCAGGAAGGCGCCTGGCACGCCGTGCCCGGTGCAATCGGCGATCGCGGCAAACCAGCCGTCATCGTAGCGGCGGAAGTGATAGAAATCCCCACCCACAACGTCGCGTGGCGCCCATACGATATCGACATCGGTCAGGGTGGCATGCATTGCGTTCACGGATTCACTGAGCATGGCTCGCTGTATGGTGCTGGCATAGTCGATGCTCTGCATGATCTGGCGGTTCTTTTCCGCCTGCAGTTCCGCCAGCACGTGCATCAGATCCAGGCCTGCGCCTACACCTAGGAAACGATCATTTTTTACGATGATGAAGCCATCCGCCAGGGTCTTGTTGCCGTGCTCGACAGCACGAGCGGCCAGGGTTTCTATGGGGGTGTCTGCCTCAACGATGAGCGGCGACTTGTCCATGAATGCGATGCTGCTTTTCCGTTCATAAAGCTCGCGGTAGTACGGCCTGGACATCTGCGACATGAAAATGTTGCGGCTGATCAAGCCAATGGGGCGATCCTCCTCCAGCACCGGCAAACTGATCAGTTCCCGATGGCGGCCGAATATCTGCATTACATCGGCATTGGTTTGAGCCGATGTAATGGTGGGCGCCTCGGTGCTCAGCATCTGAGCAGACGGGCGACCCCAGGTGGACATCGACGCCGGTGAGGTGCTGGGGTTGTTGATCACGATAGCGGTCTGCGCGCAGAAGGTCGAGACAGCTGCCGGCAACCGCGGCAGCGCGTTCATCGATAAGGTGTCGATATAGTAGCCACATATGGTTACTATTTTGTGACCGCGCGGGGCTGATGCAATGGCGCCTTGCGCGCCACTGCCCGCTTATATTGGCTTGAGAGCCGAGCCTGGGTTCAGGCAGCGTTGCACAGCTGCCTCAGCCGCGATATGTCTGCAATGTCTTCCATGTTGCTGAGTGCGTGGTACAAGGCTTCAGGGTCGGCAATTACGCCGGTGACAGACTCCATGAACTGACGCCGCTGCATGTCTTCAGTCAGGGGGTTCTTTGCATGACCGCGCGGGTAGCGGACTTCTTCGCTTTCCACGACAGTGCCATCCGCCATCAACAGACGTATCTTGTCGTACGGCGCGAACAGGGGGTCTTCTTCGCTTTGTTCGCTCATAAGATGGCGGCGCGTCACCTTCATCAGGGACTGCATGGCTTCTGAACGTATGTATTCGGGTGTCAGTTGCGCAAGCCCTGCGGTTTGCGAGACCAGGCCACTGGCTACTGAAAACTCGACGCTGTACTTTGCCTGAAGCGCATCCTGGGGGGAAGTGTGGTGAGCAAGGGTGGCTTGCTTGGTGCCCAGCCAGACGTCGATTTCTTTAACCTGCTGTGGCTGGATACTGTGTAAATCCACCAATGACGCGGCGGCATCCACCAGGCGGTGCAAGGTGTAGCACAGCGGATACTGTTTGATGCAGATGCCGTGTTTCAGAATATGCCACGGGGGGGTGTCGGGGTTGAATCCGGACGTGATATCCACATTGCCTTCCGGAGAAATCATTTTCAGGAAGCCGTTGTCTGCTTCAAGTGCTCGCGGGGTTGCGGTCAGGCCTGCCTGTGCAAGCTGTACGGCGAGCACGCCGGCACTGGCTGCCCGGCCAGCGTGCAGGGCCTTGGTCTGGGTGCCGAAATTCACCGAGGCACCGCCCGTGAAGCTGGCGGCAATGGCGATGGCGCGCCGGGCTGTTTCGGCAGGTGTTTTCAGCAGGTTGCTGACTGCAGCAGCGGCGGCAATGGCGCCCAGCAAGCCCGTCGGGTGCCAGCCGGTGCTATGCAAGGAGTCGGGCTCACGCGCGACCATTTCGCCAAGGACTTCGTAGCCCACTACCCATGCGCGCAGCACATCCGCGCCACTCGCCTGGATGCGTTCCGCTTCTGCAAGGATGGCCGGTAAAAGAACCGCGCTGGGGTGGCAGCCCCAGATCACGTCGTCCATGGCAAAGGCGTGGACCGCCGTGCCATTGACGAAAGCAGCGTCGGTCGGTCGCGCGAGATGTGCACTCGACAATAATACGCTGGCGCCGCCGGTAGGCGAGGCTTCGGTGTGGCCTATGGTCTGGTTTGTCACGACCACCGCCGGGTCGGTGCGAGCTGCAAGCATCAGGCCAATGGCATTGACGATGCCGGTCTTGGCGACGTCACTGGCTTTTGCCGGTACGTGTGTGCAGCTGGCTGCAAAGGTCGCCAGGCCTTCAGTCAGGCCTGGCCCGGATTGCTGATGGGGGTGGGGCATAGGGGTATCCATCCTGTGTCGTTTCGTACGTAATCAACATGGCTGCGTGCCTGCAGGCACGCAGCCATGAGGCCATCGAGTGACAGGCCCCATCGGCAAGGATGGAACCTGCCACGCCTGGCGATGGGCTCAGCTTTGGGTGATGGAAGTCAGGCTGGCGTTTACTTCGATCAGTACCGGGCCATCCACCTTCATTGCGGCCTCGAGGGCGGCATGAATGTCTTCATCCTTGTCGATCGAGAACGCCTGGCACCCAAAGGCCTGAGCGAACTGAACAAAACTGGGCCCAGGCAGATCCGAGGCTTCGCTGCGGCCGGGATACTGCTTTTCCTGGTGCATTCTGATGGTCCCCAGACTGCGATTGTTGGACACCACGATTCGTACCGGAAGCTTGCGCTCGACGGCAATGGCGATCTCGGTTCCAGTCATCATGAAGCTGCCGTCCCCAACCAGGCAGACCACGGTCCGCTGGGGTTCGCGCATGGCAATGGCAATTGCGCCGGGCACGCCATAACCCATCACACCAGAAATGGTTGAATACAGCCTGCGCGGGCCGCCAAATGGGAAGTAGCGATACACCAGAGCAGCGGAAATACCAGCGTCGGGGACCATGCTGGTGGTTTCGGGAAGCTGTTCAGCCAGTGCGGTCAGTACATTACCGAAGGCAACGCCATCATCGTAGCGGCGCGGCTTCCAGACCAGGCGTTGGGCGGCGTAGGCGGCAAGTTTCTCTGCCCAGGCACGGCGGCCTGGGGTCGGTGCAAGCTTGTCGCTGGTGTTTGCATCGGCACTCAGCAGGGCCCGAACGACACTGGGGCCGTAAGTGGCCATGCCAATGGTGGGCTGCACGTTCTTCCCTATGGTGCTGGCGTCGGCACTGACATGAACGAAAGCTTGTTTGGGCCAGGGGCTGGCAGGGAACTGATAGCCCAGCGTGGTCCAGTCATTCAAGCGTGTGCCCAAGGCCAGAATGAGGTCGGCCTGCTCGAAGTTGGCTTGCTGTTCGGGCGTTGTGCCGATACCCAGGTCGCCCGCGCTGAGCGGATGCTGGTTCGGAAATACGCCATGCCGGCGAAAACCCACGGCAACGGGGATATGATGCTTTTCGGCAAATGTCTGCAGAAGCTGGCGGTCGTCGTCGGATACAAACTCGCCGCCGGCTACGATCAGAGGGCGCTCGGATTGGCCCAGCAGCTCAAGTATGCGGGTGATCTGTGTGGGTTCGGGAGCGTAGGCCGTCTTTGTGAAGGCGGGCAACGGGGCCTGCGGGGGATCCATGGGGATTTCCAGGAGATCTTCTGGAATGGAGATGACCACGGGGCCGGGCGTAGGCTGCATGGCGACGGTGAAGGCGCGGGTAATGACCTCGGGCAAGCGTTCCGGATCGGTGACTTCGGCTACCCATTTGGCGACGCTGCCGAACATTTGCTGGTAATCGACTTCCTGGAAGCTGTCCCTGTTCAGCTGGTTGCGGGGCACCTGGCCGATGATGAGGATCAGGGGCAGCCCGTCCTGCTGGGCGCTGTGCAGCGCAATAGACGCGTTGGTGGCGCCTGGCCCGCGGCTGACAGTAAAAACCCCCGGCCTGCCGGCCAGGCGGCCGTCGGCCAGCGCCATGAATCCGGCAGAGCCTTCGTGACGCGCGGTCACCGTATCAATACTGCTGTCCGCCAAGGCATCCAGAAGTTCCAAATAACTTTCACCGGGCATGCAAAATACCCGATCTACGCCATTCAATTCCAACAGTGAAACCAATGTTCTGCCAGCTGTCTGCATGGTGTTTTACACCTCGTGGGTTTGTTGAATAAAACTGTGTTGTCTGAATCAATTACGACGGCCATCACGAGACGGGGCAGGCCCGCCCATGCGCGTGAAAACCGTGGTTTCCGTGTTCACCATGCTACCTTCGTCAAGAGAACGACCGCACACCGACGCAGGCTTCATGCCGTGCCGGGAGAGAGGGTCCCACTGATGGATAACGCTGGCTCAATGTCCGTACATTATAGGGATAAAACCCTGGGTGCTGTCCCGCGTACGATCTACCGCTTCAAGTCCATTCGCGTTTGAATACGGAGTTGTACGAGAAGCGTTCCGCGACATGGGTGCTGATGGCACATTCGATGAGTTCGCCGCGCCGGTTAAGGTAGTAACGCGTCACCCTCAACCCCGGGTTGCCCGCGTTTGTAGAGAGTTCACGTGCCATGCTGGCATCCAGCTGGATGGCGACGATTTCCTGTTCGACGGTGAAGATTTCCTCGCCAAACTGTTCTTCTATCATTGAATGCACGGCCTGGTGCAGATTACCCGTCAACCCCTTCAAGGCCCGGAAGGACGGGGCGATCCATATTTGCGTATGAGCGATGGGAAGCGTGTGGTCGGGTACGAATCTGCGCCCATGCACATGCAACCAGACTTCACCGGGTGAGGTTCGAAGTAACCTGGCGGTATCGGGATCCAGGGTTTCACGGCTGCTGCGATCAATGCGCAACGAGGTGTCGCTTGCATATTGGTAGAGATCATTAACCGCGCCCATTTGCTGGCGATAACCGCGTTGAGCCTTGGAGGCAATGACGGTAGTGCCGACCCGTGCCTGCCGGCTGACGACCCCAAGTTCGACGAGTTGTTTCAAGGCCTCGCGCGCAGTGAAGCGGCTGACACCGAACTGTTCGCAGAGTTCGAATTCGGTTGGCAACAAGTCGCCGACCTTGAAGATCCCGCTCTCTATTTCAGTGAGCAGTGTCCTGGCAAGCTGGACATATTTGGGCTGGGAAACACGAACAGGCGTTTTCTTCATGCAGATCGTCGTAAAAAATACCAGAGGCCAGGGTACACGAGGCGTGTTGGAATTGCATAAGCGCCGCTGCGGAATTACCAGTAAAACTTGGCTAGATAACGCCTGTTTGTTCGAACTCAAGAATTTCATCTGCCGAAAAGCCGGCACGCTTCAATAGCTCATGGTTATGCTGGCCCATGGCCGGTGCCGGCCGTAGTGGATGCTCGCCCGCCCGTACCGGCGAAGCGACGCTGCGCACCGGGCCCATGGGATGCTGCAGTTCTATCACTCTGTGCTGCTCGTGCACGAATTCGTTATCCAGCGCTTGTGCGACGTCGAGTACAGGGGCGGCCGGCACGCTGCCGGAAAAACGTTCCATCCATTCGCCGGTCGTGCGCGTTGTCAGCACGGATTCAAGATCACGATTGAGGGCCTCGCGGTTGGCAAGCCGGTCTGGAAAGCTGCGGTACTCGGACTTCTGAGCCCATTCAGGCCGTTCGATTTTTTCACACAACACCCCCCAGAATTTCTCTTTATTGCACATGATGAAGATCCAGCCATCCTGAGTCGGGTAGAGCTGGCTGGGTGTGAGGGAAGGGTGGGTCGAGCGCGGCTCGCGCCCCAGCACGACGCCCGCATTCAGATACCACGTTGCGACATAAGCCAGGTTGTGCAGGGCGACGTCGAACAAGGAAACATCGATATCGCGCCCGATACCTGTGGCACGTGCCCCGGTCACCCCGGCGAGCAAACCCATGGCGGCGGTGGTCCCTGTCATCAGGTCAATAATCGACAGGCCCATGCGGGCGGGCGGGCCTTCGGGTTCCCCTGTCAAGGACAGGTAGCCGGCTTCGGACTGCATCAGATAGTCGTAGCCTGGCCATGCCTTGCGCGAACCGCTACGCCCGTAGGCCGAGAGATGCGCGCAAACGATCTGCGGATTGACGGCGGCTAGGCTGGCGTAGTCGACCCCCAGTTTTTGCGGCAGGTCGCCACGCAGATTATTGAACACCGCATCTGCCTTGCGCGCCAGGCGTCGAAGTATTTCCTGCCCCGCTGCTGTCTTCAGATTAACCGTGATGCTCTTCTTATTGCGGTTGAACGATTGGTAGAAGTGACTGTCGTTGTCGCCGAAGTAGTGTGGGCCGACGTGGCGGCCAACGTCGCCCCCATCGGCCTTGTTCTCGATCTTGATGACTTCGGCCCCGAGGTCGGCCAAGTGCTGGGTGCCAAAGGGGCCCGCGCCGTACTGTTCGACCGCGATCACGGTCACGCTGGCAAGAGGCAGGATTTCAGCGGGGGAGGGACTGCTCATATCCTGTTTCTCTCTATCAGCTGGCGGGCAATGATGATCTTCTGAAGCTCGTTGGTCCCTTCACCGATGACCAGCAGCGGTGCGTCGCGATACAGACGTTCCACGTTGTATTCGCGAGAGTAGCCGTAGCCGCCGAATATCCTCATCGCTTCATGGGCGTTTTCGAAACCGGCCTCGGTGGCTGTCAGCTTGGCCATCCCGGCCTCCATGTCGCAACGCTGACCGCGGTCGAACGCTGCTGCAGCGGCTTCCACCAGCAGACGTGCTGATTGCGTGCGGGTCGCCATTTCTGCCAGTTTGAGCTGAATGGCCTGGTGCTCGCATATGGGTTTGCCAAAGGTCTTGCGTATCTGTGAATATTCCACGGCCTCGTTCAAGGCAGCCTGTGATAGCCCCAGCCCGCGAGCGGCCACATTGATGCGGCCCAGTTCCAGGCCACTGAGAATTTGCTGCAAGCCATTGCCTTCGACGCCACCAATCAGGCAGGACGCGGGGACGCGGTAGTTGTCAAAGGTCAGGGCGCAGGTGTCAATGCCGCGATAGCCAAGTTTGTCGAGCTTCTTGCTGACGGTATAGCCTTCCCCTTTTTCGGCGATGAAGAGGCTGATTCCCTTATGGCGCGGATGTGCCTGCAGGTCGGTCTTGACCAGCAGGGCCAGGCAATTACCGTAAAGGCTGTTGGTAATCCACATCTTCGAGCCATTCACGACGTAATCGTCGCCATCGCGTACCGCGACGGTGCGGATGGCCTGAAGATCGGTGCCGCAATCGGGTTCCGTCAGCCCGACCCCGCCTCGAAGCTCGCCGCTCGCCAGGCGTGGCAGATAGTCGGACTTTTGCTTTTCAGTGCCGAAACGTTGTATGGCCATGGCCATGATCAGATGGGAATTGATGATGCCAGAGACCGACATCCAAACCACCGATATGCGCTCAATGATTTTGGCGTATGTCTTGGCGCTCAGCCCCAGGCCACCATACTCCTGCGAGATCATGCAGCCAAACAGGCCCATTTCCTTCATCTTCTCGACAATGGCTTCTGGATACTTATCGTGATATTCCAGCTCATGAACATGGGGCTGGACTTCCACTGCCAGGAAGCGGTCCAGCATGTCGAGGATCAATTCTTCTTGATCGGCATCGTGCCGTGCCGTTTCATTCATCGTCATCTTTCAATGCCTTTCTGGTTCAATAGTGTCAGTAATACGGATGCATCATGGTCCTGAATATTCAGGAATGCTTCGATGATCCGGTTTGCGTGCTCGGGCGGCAGTATCCCGGTGGTGTTCTCGTGGTATTTGACCAGGATGTCCTCGTTGACGATGGGCCGGCTCCCGGCGCCACGATTCACCGCTTCACGGTGCGACAGCTGCGAGCCATCGGCCAGTTCCAGCACCACTTCCCCCGAGAAATATCGTGGGAAATCCGCGTCTGGGTCGGCGACGCATTCCACTTTGTGGGCCAGGGCAATCGTTTCGGGGTCGGTGTAGGCTTCCCGGTCGAGGGCCTTCAGGTCGAAGCTGCCGAAGCGCAAGGCTCTGGCTACGGCGTAGGGGATGCTGAACTGAGCTTCATAGCTGTTGGCGGGGGACTTCTTTGCCTCGATGGGTTCACATACCACCTTCATGACGCCCGCCGGCACCTTGGCAACAATGCCCCGCAGCGTGCTGACATCCACTTTTGACGACAGCGCCGCTGCGGCGTCAATGCTGGCGTGTGTGAAATGGCAAGCCGGGATGGGTTTGACGGCTACGTTCAGGAGTTCCCATGTCGTACCCAACGTGGCGATCTCTGACGCGAGCCCATCGGCTACAAAATCCTGCCCGAGGTGGCTTTTGTACAGCCCGAAACGACCTTCGTAGGCTGCTTGCGGGCCAATGAAGCCATGGCGGGCCAGGGTGGCCGCCGTGATGCCGGCCTGCGCCGCCCAGCCAGGGTGGATGCGTTTTGTCCAC
>JBAYOJ010000029.1:0-15355 GCA_041678385.1 Burkholderiaceae bacterium
GCAATGCCATTAATTACGAAGCGGCCCATGAACTGGCGGATGCGCTCGACCGGCTCGATGCCGACGATAATATTGCGATTGGCATCCTGACCGGTGCGGGTAATACTTTCTGTTCCGGCATGGACCTCAAAGCCTTTGCTGCCACCGGCCAGCGGCCCTATGTGGGTGACCGCGGCTTTGCCGGGATGTGCGAACGCCCGCCTCGCAAGCCGCTCATTGCCGCTGTTGAAGGGTACGCATTGGCCGGCGGCTGTGAACTGGTCCTGGCATGTGACCTTATCGTGGCCGCCGAAGATGCCACTTTCGGCCTGCCCGAAGTCAAACGCGGCCTGGTGCCCGGTTCTGGTGGCATGTTGCGCTTGCCGGCACGGGTTCCGTATCACATTGCCATGGAAGCCGTCCTCACCGGCGAAATGTTCAGCGCCAGCCGTTTCTACGAGCACGGCCTGATCAATCGTCTGGTTGGTTCAGGCCAGGCCCTCGAAGCGGCCCTCGAAATGGGGGCCCAGATTGCCGGCAACGGCCCACTGGCGGTGCAGACAGCCAAGGGCATTATTGCGGAGTCGCGCAATTGGCGCCCGGCAGATATGTTCGACATGCAGCGCCCGCGTATTGCGCACATCTTTACTTCGGCCGATGCCAAGGAAGGCGCTACGGCGTTTGCAGAAAAGCGCGAGCCGGTGTGGACCGGTAAGTAAATAAGCGCCTCATTCATCGTTACAGGCGGGTCAAGCCCGCCCTTCATTCCCGGCTCTTGCACTATGACTACCCTGATCAAAGAAGAAGACTTCATCCAATCCATTGCCGATGCCGTGCAGTTCATCAGCTATTACCACCCGGCGGACTACATCCAGCATCTGGCGCGCGCCTATGAGCGCGAGCAGAATCCCGCGGCCAAGGACGCCATCGCCCAGATTCTGACCAATTCCCGCATGTGTGCGGAAGGCAAGCGCCCCATCTGCCAGGACACCGGTATCGTGAATGTGTTCCTGAAGGTCGGGATGAACGTCCGTTTCGATACCGCTCTGGGTCTGCAGGAACTCTGTGACGAAGGGGTGCGGCGCGGTTATCTCAGCCCCGACAATCCGTTGCGGGCGTCCGTGCTGACAGACCCTCTTTTTACACGCAAGAACACACGCGACAACACGCCCTGTATTGTCAACGTCGAACTGGTCCCCGGAGACCGGGTCGACGTGCAGGTGGCTGCGAAGGGCGGCGGCTCCGAGAACAAGACCAAATTCGTCATGCTCAATCCCAGCGACTCGCTGGTCGACTGGGTGCTCAAGACGGTTCCAACCATGGGTGCCGGCTGGTGTCCGCCCGGCATGCTGGGCATTGGAGTGGGGGGCACTGCGGAAAAAGCCATGACGATGGCCAAGCAGGCCTTGATGGAAGACATCGACATGTTCGAACTGCTGCAGCGGGGCCCGCAGAACAAGCTTGAAGAACTGCGTGTCGAACTGTATGAAAAGGTCAATGCGCTAGGCATAGGGGCCCAGGGCCTGGGCGGGCTCACTACGGTGCTTGATGTCAAGATCAACACCTTCCCGACGCATGCGGCATCCAAGCCCGTCGCCATGATCCCCAATTGTGCCGCCACCCGCCATGTTCATTTCGAACTCGACGGGTCAGGGCCTGCCGTGCTGACGCCCCCAGCCATGTCGAACTGGCCGGATGTGCAGTGGGCGCCCGATTACAACAAATCCACGCAGGTGAACCTGGATACCCTGACGGCAGAAGAAGTCGCCAGCTGGAAGCCGGGCCAGACCTTGCTGCTGTCCGGCAAGATGCTGACTGGTCGCGATGCCGCTCATAAGCGTATCCAGGAAATGCTGGATGCTGGCGAGCCATTGCCGGTGGATTTCACGAACCGCATCATTTATTACGTCGGCCCGGTCGACCCTGTGCGAGACGAGGTGGTTGGCCCGGCTGGCCCCACTACCGCGACGCGCATGGACAAGTTCACCGACATGATGCTCGAAAAGACGGGGCTGATCGCCATGGTGGGCAAGGCCGAGCGCGGCCCGGTGGCCATCGATTCGATTCGCAAACACAAATCCGCCTATCTGATGGCCGTGGGCGGGTCGGCCTATCTGGTGTCGAAGGCCATACGCCATGCACGTGTGGCCGCTTTCGAGGACCTCGGTATGGAAGCCATTTACGAGTTCGACGTGAAGGACATGCCGGTGACGGTAGCCGTCGATGCGTCGGGCGAGTCTGTGCACCAGACGGGGCCGGCCAAATGGAAGGCGCGCATTTCCGAGATGGTTCCCATTATTGCTGCAAATTAGTCCAAGGGGCGCCTTTAGCGTCCCACGCTGACTTCCGGCACGACAATGCGGCGCCTGTCGTGCCTGGAATGGCTGGAAATCCCGATAGCAGTTTCGCCGTGGTCTGGTAATCTTGCCGGGCAAGTCGGTCTGACCCACGCGCCGACAGAAAAGGATAAAGGAGACACAGCATGCTGACTCATGCCAGTACCTATGCCGAACTGTGTGAACGGTTTTCCTGGCAAGTGCCGGGCCGCTACAACATGGGCGTGGACGTCTGCGACAAATGGGCGCAGCAGGATCCCGACCGTTTGGCCCTGATCTATGTCAATGCAGTAGGCGATGTCAGCGAATACAGCTTCGGCCGCATGCGCGAGCTTTCCAACCGTCTTGCCAACCTTCTGCGCCAGAACGGGGTGGAACGTGGTGATCGCGTGGCGGTTCTGCTGCCGCAGTGTCCGGAAGCCGCTTTGGGGCACATTGCCGCGCATAAGCTGGGTGCCATTTCCATCCCCTTGTTCACCTTGTTCGGTGCCGAAGCCCTGCAATACCGTTTGCAGGATTCGGGTGCATGCAGTGTCATTACCGATGCCCGTGGGGCCGAGCGGCTGGCCGGGCTGCGCAATTCCTTGCCCAACCTCAAGCATATATTCTGTATCGACGGGCCCTGCCCGGAAGGGCGCGATCTGGCTGCCGAGATGGCAGCCAGTTCCGATGTGTTCGAACCGGTGGCCACCTCGGCTGATGACCCCGCCGTCATTATCTATACCTCGGGCACCACCGGGCAGCCCAAGGGGGCCTTGCACGCTCATCGCGTGCTGCTGGGGCATTTGCCGGGTGTGGAAATGAGTCATGACCTTTTCCCCCGGGAAGGTGACCGTATCTGGACGCCGGCCGATTGGGCCTGGATAGGCGGCCTGCTTGACGTCCTGATGCCAGCCCTGCATCACGGCGTAACCGTAGTGGCCCGCCGTTTCGAAAAGTTCGACCCTGAAGCCGCACTCCAGTTCATGCAGGACTTCGGCGTGCGCAATGCCTTCATCCCGCCCACGGCGCTCAAGATGCTGCGCAGCGTGCCAGAACCTGAAAAACGCTGGAAGCTCCGCTTGCGCAGCATTGCCAGCGGTGGCGAGTCGCTGGGCACCGAATTGCTCGAATGGGGCCGTCGCAGCCTCGGCGTGACCATCAACGAATTCTACGGTCAGACCGAATGCAATATGGTCGTGTCCGGTTGCGGCCTGCTGGAACCCCCGGTCGAAGGCGTGATGGGCTGGCCAGTGCCGGGGCACGATGTGGCCATCGTCGACGACCATGGAAACCCGCTGAGCGATGGTGAGCAGGGGAATATTGCCGTCAAGTCGCCCGACCCAGTCATGTTCCTGGGTTATTGGAACAATCCCGCGGCCACACAGGCCAAGTTTGCCGGCGACTGGCTGTTGACCGGGGATGTGGGCTATCGTCGTCCGGATGGCCGGTTGTGCTTCGTCGGGCGCAACGATGATGTCATTACGTCGTCCGGTTATCGTATCGGGCCGGGTGAAATCGAAGACTGCCTGCTACGCCACCCCGCCGTTCAGATGGCGGCGGTGATCGGCAAGCCTGATCCTCTGCGCACCGAGATTGTCATGGCCTATGTGGTTCTCAAGGCTGGCCATGAAGCTCAGCCTGAGCTGGCAACCGAACTCAAGGAATGGGTGCGCAGCCGCCTGGCGGCGCATGAGTACCCGCGCGAACTGGAATTCGTTGACAGCTTGCCCATGACAACGACCGGCAAAGTGATTCGTCAGGAACTCCGTCGCCGCGCGACCGAAGCAAAGGATTGACCCCACCCAAAATGGGGTCAGACCACGATTTCTCCAGCTTTAGGCGTCATCCAGTACATCTGCTTTCGCTTGCCTTAACAGGGTCTTGTGAAGAAACGAATTCAAATCTTCCGCCCTTGCGGGCAATATGTAGCCTCGCGCGCGGGAATCGCGCTCATGCCTTCATGCTGGAAACCTTATGACTACACAGGATTATTCGAACTGGATCGGTCGCACTGAAACATGCACCGACAATCTGGACATCGGCCATGTTCGCCAAACTGCACTTGCCCTGAATCGTGCCGCCCCTGCGGTCGGGGATACGCTGCCGCATCTGTGGGTATGGGCGCACTTCGTCAGAGGCCAGCCATACGAAGAATTGGGGCGTGATGGTCATCCCAATAAAGGCAGCTTCCTGCCGCCCCTGGGTGAGCGTAATCGTATGTGGGCAGGTGGTCGTGTCCGTTTCAATAAGCCCTTACGTGTGGGGACGCCTGCCGAACGCCGGTCAACCATCCTCAAAATAGAGGAAAAACATGGCCGCACTGGCAGCCTGCTGTTCTTCACCGTACAACATGATTATGTGCAGGATGGCGAGGTCTGCATTTCTGAAGAGCAGGACATCGTCTATCGTGCACCGACTCCACCCAAGCTGGAAGGCAGCATCGAAGCCCCGCAGCGAGAATGGGGCCAGACCATAGAACCCAGCCCGGTAATGCTGTTCCGCTATTCGGCCGTCACTTTCAACGGTCACCGTATCCATTATGACCTTGATTACGTTACCAACCAGGAAGGCTATCCGGGGCTGGTGGTCCATGGCCCGCTGATCGCCACAACCATCCTGCAGGCTTTTGTCGACGCTCATCCTGACCGTGAAGTGGAAACCTTCCACTACCGTGGCTTGCGCCCCCTGATTTCGCCCCGGCCCTTCGAAGTGGCGGGCGCCCTGACAGGCGATGGCAAGGCGAAGCTCTGGGCAGAACAGGATGGCACCCTGGCGCACCAGGCCGACCTCACTTTCAAATCCTGAAATATTCAACGTCATCGGCATGCAAGGCGCTTTCGACGGCGTCCTGCGTGCCGATGACATAGGCATACCAACTAGGAGAAAACTCATGCAGCAAACGATGCGCACCGCGCTATTCGTGCCGGGCAACAGGCCCGAACGTTTCGCCAAGGCCCTGGCCGCCGGTGCTGATGCGGTCATCATCGACCTCGAAGATGCTGTGCAGGTCGACGCCAAGGAAGCCGCGCGCGAGCATATCGCGCAGTTTGCGGCCGATAATCCGCAAGAACGCTTCTGGGTTCGCGTCAATGCGGCGGACAGCTCGTGGTTTGAAGCCGATCTGGACTTGTGTCGTGCCCACGCCGGTATTGTTGGCGTCGTGCTCCCCAAGGCGGAAACCGCTGCCCAGTTGCAGCGTGTGCGCGAAGTTGCCGGCAAGCCAGTGATTCCCATCGTGGAAAGTGCCCTGGGCGTCGTCAATCTTGATGAACTGGCCGTGGCCGAAGGCGTTGATCGCCTGGCTTTTGGCTATCTTGATCTGATGCTCGATACCGGCACCCGACCCGAAACCCCGGGCGCGCGTCTGTTGCTCGATCACATCCGCTGCCGCATGTTGCTGTGCAGCACCGTAGCCGGCATCAACCCGCCGATCGATGGCGTGCATCCTGATTTCCGTGATACCCAGGCCTTGTCCAGCATTGCCATTCAGGTGCGCGACATGGGCTTTACCGGTGTGCTTTGCATACACCCGGCACAGGTAACCGTGGTGCATGCGGCGTTCGCCCCTTCCGCACAAGAGCGCGATTGGGCCCAGCGCGTCGTGGCTGAATTCGAACGCACGGGTTCGGCCGCCTTCCAGCTTGACGGCGCCATGATAGACGCGCCAGTGATTGAGCGTGCCAAGCGCATTCTGGCGGAAACCGTCTGAACGTCGCTGCCAGCCGCCTACCGATGGGGGCGGTAAGCAGCCAGGGTGGGGCTGCGCGGGCTGGGTAGCCCGCTACACTGTGCCTCAACCTGGGTCAACCCAGGCCTGCCAGCTGTTCCAGGCGTTGGCCGCTGCAGGCGGCCAACAGCATAGGCAGGCTGCCCTGCGGCAGCATCAAGTCAGGCGAAAGATCCTGCAAGGGTCGCAGTACGAACGCCCGTTCGTGCATGCGCGGGTGGGGCAATGTCAGAAATGGTGTGGCCCGTGTGCTATTGCCATGCAACAGCAAGTCAAGATCCAGGCTGCGCGGTGCATTGCGATAGGGCCGCAGCCGGCCATGGTGGTTTTCGATGTCCAGCAGCGCCTGCAGCAAGGCTTCAGGCCCCGTCCAGGTTTCCACCAACAGCACTGCGTTCACATAGTCGGGCCCACCGGCGTCCACCGGGGCACTGCGGTAGAACGGCGACAGCTGGGTAGAGAGGGTGCCGGGAAGCGCCGCAATGTCGGCGGCGGCAAGCATCAGGTTCTTGCGAGCGTCACCGAGATTGGCGCCCATGCCGACATAGGCCCGGGCAGGGCTTGCAGCGCCCATCGATCAGGACGCCGGTACGTCCGCTGCCGGCTTGCGGCGCGGTGAGCGCCGGCGCCTTTTGCGTATGGCGGGTGCGCGATCCCGCTGGGACCCCTGACGCGCTTCTATCATGGGACCACGATCATCAGGTGCCGCATCGGCGAGATCCATCCACCACTGGGCCATGACACTGTCGACTTCACGAGCTTCGGCACGTAATTGCAGAAAGTCGACGGCGGCACGGAAGCGGGGCTGTTCTATCATGCGCCAGATGGCCTTGGCATTCACGCGCTCGAAGCGTGCCTGCATGAACCAGATATCCCGAATATCAGCAACGTATCTACGTTGTATAGATATTTTCCGAGATTGTTCTTGAAGTACGGAATCGGTGGCTTCCAGCAAGGTCTGGGTGGGATGGCCGCCGCCCTGAGCGAGCGATTGCCAGCGCTGGTAGACCAGCTTCCATAGCAATGCCGCGAACAGAAAGCTGGGGCTGATGGGCTTGCCGGCCCTGACGCGGGCATCGGTCCGCGCCAGCGCAAGGTCGACGAATTCCTCGCCGTCAGGCACATTGAAGACGATGTCCAGCAAGGGCAGAATGTCCTGGTGCAGGCCCACATCGCGCAGTTTGCGCAAGCAATCCATGGCATGCCCGCAGGTCAGCAGCTTGAGTGTTTCGTCTGACAGGCGGGAGGCGGGTACATGTTCGATCAGCGGTGCCAGCTGGCGGATGGGCTGCAAGGTGGCCGGCTCTATCGTCGCCGACAGCTTGGATGCGAAACGCACTGCCCGCAGCATACGGACAGGGTCTTCACGATATCGGGTTTCAGGGTCGCCTATCATGCGTACGATGCGTTTCTGAAGATCGCTCAGGCCGCGATGAAAATCGATGACTTCTTCGGTGATCGGGTCGTAGTAAAGCGCGTTCAGTGTGAAGTCGCGGCGGGCTGCATCGTCTTCATGCGTACCGAATTCATTGTCACGCAGTATGCGGCCATGCTCATCAGTGTGTTCTGTGCCGTTAGCCGAAGCGGTGCGGAAGGTTGAGGTTTCGATGATTTCTGGCCCGAACACCACATGCACGAGACGAAAGCGCCGCCCGATGATGCGCGCCCGCCGGAACAGCGGCTTGATCTGTTCGGGTGTGGCATTGGTGGCCACATCGAAATCCTTGGGCTGAAGACCGACAATCAGATCACGCACCGCACCGCCCACGATATAAGCCTCATAGCCGTGCTGGTGCAGGACTTCACAGACCTTGATCGCATGACGGGATACGTTGCGGCGGTCGATGCCGTGTTTTTCGACAGGCAGGCGCTCTGGCCCGCGGCGTGCACCGTTAAAAAGGCGTGCAACGAAGTTCTTTATTGTTTCAGGCAGCATGTGCGTATTTTATGGCCACTTTCCCAAGCGCAGACCCCGGTTGTCATGATGGCTCAGGGCACCTGCGGCGACAACAGGGTCGCCGTGTGCCTGGCCGGGCCCGGGCCGGCACTCAGGCCGGCATTCCTCCCTTTGCGTCCTGCATTTCCTTGAACAGATCCAGCACCTGCCAGCCGCGCTCCAGGGCGACTTCACGCAGGGCCGGGCTGGGGTTGGTGGCGATGGGATGGGTAACAACTTCAAGCAAGGGCAGATCGTTGGGGGAGTCGCTATAGAAGTGGGTTTCCTGGAAGGAATCCCGTGTCAGGCCCATGCCGGCAAGCCATTCATCAACACGCACGATTTTTCCTGCCTGGAAGCTGGGCACGCCCAGAATGCGACCAGTGTAGCGGCCCCGATGCGTTTCGGCGATCGTGGCAATCAGGTGTGGAATACCGAAGGCGCGGGCGATGGGGGCCGTCACGAAATCATTGGTGGCCGTGACAATTGCGCACAAGTCCCCCTGTTCCATGTGTTGTTGCACCAGCTCGATGGCATTGTCGCGGATGGCCGGGCGTATCACTTCGGCCATGAATGTTTCGTGCCACAGGGCCAATTCCGGAACGGAGGCGCGCGCCAGCAGGCCCAGCATGAATTCTGCGGACTGCTCTGCCGAGAGCTGGCCCGCGTTGTAGCGATCCATCAGCTCTTCGTTGCGGCGCTGCGCTTCGGCCGGATCGCCGGCCCTGCCAGTGCGGGCAAGGTAATCCGCCCATTGGTAGTCGCTGTCCAGCGGCAGCAGGGTGTGGTCCAGGTCGAACAGGGCAAGACGGGTGGGTGTGGTCATGAATCTCTTTCTTCAGGGCTGATCGCTTGCAAGCAAGTCTTTCAGCAAGGGCAGGGTGATGGGCCGGTGGCGGGCGAGAGAATAGCGATCCAGCGCATCCACCACGGCGGCCAGGCGGCTCATGTCGCGTTCCTGATGCGTCAAAAGCCAGGTGATGACATCGGTTGACAGGTCCAACCCTCGTTCGGCCGCACGGCTATGCAGCGCACGAGCCCGCTCGTCGTCAGATAACTGTTCCAGGCGGAAAACAAGATCCCAGCCCAGACGGGTACGCAGGTCTTCGCGCACATTCATGCTGAGCGGGGAGCCGTCGCCGGCCAGCACCAGCGCGAAGGCTTCCTGGGTGGCTGCACTTTCGCGCCATCGATTGTATAGCGCGAAGAGCGCTGCTTGGCCATCGGTATCAAGCGTCTGCACGTCATCCACGGCAATGAGCCTGAGACCCATGGTTTCGCCCGTGGCAATTTCCCTCAGGCGGCCTGCCGCTCCGTGGGCAGGCTGGTAGTGACCGCCAGGGTAA
This sequence comes from Burkholderiaceae bacterium, assembly GCA_041678385.1. Classification (GTDB taxonomy): domain Bacteria; phylum Pseudomonadota; class Gammaproteobacteria; order Burkholderiales; family Burkholderiaceae_B; genus Yanghanlia. Next base: position 9,307 of record JBAYOJ010000029.1, read on the forward strand.
TGGCTGGCGCCGCGCAGCAAGTGAGTACGCCCTACGCCTTGTGGCCCCCACAGGTAGATGGCACGCCCAGGCTGGCATTCTCGCAGGGCAGCAAGCGCCGGTGCGTTGCGGCCCACCACGAAATTTTCCAGCGTGGGCGGCGGGGCGGGAAGCAGGTCGAGGATCAGTTGTTGTGTCATCTCAGTGTGGCCGGCCCGACGGCTTCAGGCCGTTGGGCTGGGCCCGCGTCGTCAAACCCACACGGCCTCAAACTCAAAAGTGTGGTTCATCGTAAAATCGGATGTGATAAACAGTTCAACCCGCAATTCTTGCACATCCCACGGCTTTTCTCATGACTGACAAACATTCTGCATCTCTCACCTATCGCGACGCTGGTGTCGATATCGATGCCGGCGAGGCTCTGGTGGACCGCATCAAGCCCATGGCGGCCCGGACCATGCGCGCGGGGGTCATGGCAGGTATAGGCGGCTTCGGGGCGCTGTTTGAGGTGCCGCGCCACCTGAAAGAGCCTGTGCTGGTGTCCGGGACGGACGGCGTGGGTACCAAGCTGCGTCTGGCATTCGAATGGGGCCGCCACGATACAGTGGGCGTCGATCTGGTCGCAATGAGCGTGAACGATATCCTGGTGCAGGGTGCCGAACCGCTGTTCTTCCTTGACTACTTCGCCTGCGGCAAGCTGTCGGTCGATACCGCGGCCAGTGTCGTGCAAGGCATTGCCCAAGGTTGTGAACAGGCGGGCTGCGCCCTGATAGGCGGCGAAACCGCCGAAATGCCGGGCATGTATCCGGATGGCGAATACGACCTGGCCGGCTTTGCGGTCGGTGCTGTCGAAAAATCCGCCATCATCGACGGCAAGCAAATCGTGCCGGGTGATGTGGTGTTGGGGCTGGCTTCCAGCGGGGCGCACTCGAACGGCTATTCGCTGCTGCGCAAGATCCTCAAGCATGCGAATGCCCACCCCGACCAGGAATTGGGCGGCCGCCCCCTGCAGGACGTTGTCATGGCGCCCACCCGCATCTATGTCAAATCCATCTTGCAGGCACTGGCCACCCACGGTCGGTCCATCAAGGGGTTGGCTCATATCACCGGGGGCGGCCTGCTGGATAATGTCCCGCGTATTCTGCAGGCGAACATGGCGGCCCGCTTGCATCGTGACGCCTGGGCGCTGCCACCCCTGTTCCAGTGGCTGCAGCAGAACGGTAACGTGGCCGACGAAGAAATGCACCGCGTTTTCAATTGCGGCATCGGCATGGTGGTCATCGTGCCAGCGGCCGAGGCTGATGCCATTGCTGCAACCTTGCGCACCCATGGCGAAACCGTCCATGCATTGGGCGAAATCACCGAGCGCGAAGGTGCCGAAGCCCCTCAGGTGACAGTGGTCTGAGCCGGCTGGCCGGTCACAGGGGCACTCGCCCGGGTAGCGCTATTTGGCCAGATTTTTCCAGGCCCCATGCGCCAGGTCGACAATGCGGTCGACGGCATGGGGCGAAAGACAGTCCACAATATGGCGTTCCGGGTCTGAGCGCAGCCAGGTAAGCTGGCGTTTGGCCAGCTGGCGGGTGGCCGCAATCGCTTGCTCCACCGCTACTGCCAGCGTGATCTTCCCATCCAGGTGATCCCAGAGCTGCCGGTATCCGACACAGCGGATCGACGGCAGCCCGGGGTGCAGGTCATCGCGAGCATACAGCCTGGCGATTTCTTCCATCAGGCCTTGATCCAGCATGGCCCGATAGCGTTGTGCAATACGCCCATGCAGTACCAGGCGATCGCTGGGTTCCAGGCTCAGAGTCAGGTACTGAAAGGGGGATGGCGCCGGGCGTTCACCTTGCGCCAACCAGGTTGACATGGGTATGCCGGTGCCACGGTAGATTTCTATGGCGCGCTGCAGGCGCTGGCTGTCGTTGGGCGCCAGCCGTGCTGCCGTGATCGGGTCGTGTTGGGCCAGTTCTGCATGGAGTGCCGGCCACCCGCGCTGTCGGGCTTCTTCGTCGATACGCGCCCGTAGCGCCGGGTCTGCCTGCGGGAGTTCGGCAATGCCCTCGCGCAATACCTTGTAGTACATCATAGTGCCCCCGCATATCAGCGGCAGGCGCCCGCGGGCGCGTATGGCTTGGATCAGCGTCAGCGCATCATGGCGGAATTCGGCGGCGGAATAGGTTGCAGCGGGGTCGCGGATATCAATCAGGTGGTGGGGGACCCGGGCCTGTTCATCGGCGCTGGGCTTGGCTGTGCCGATATCCATCCCGCGATAGATCGTGGCCGAATCCATGATAATGATTTCCACAGGCCAGCGCTCGGCCAGGGCAAGGCTCGCGGCACTTTTACCGGAAGCCGTCGGCCCGGCCAGGCAAAGCACAGGAAAGCCGGCGAGGTCGGGGTTGCCAGTGGGGCCCGCTTCTGGGTGCGCAATCATGGCGTGTTCATTGCCCGCGCAGAAACATGCGGTCCAGTTCCGCAACCGACCATTGCAGCCAGGTAGGCCGGCCGTGATTGCACTGGTCAGCGCGTTCAGTTCGTTCCATCTGCCGCAATAGCGCGTTCATCTCGTCGAGTGTGAGCCGGCGGTTGGCCCGCACAGAGCCATGGCAGGCCATGGTCGAGAGCAGTTCGTTGCGTTGTTCGGTCAGCAGGTTGGAACGGCCGACATTACCCAGATCCTGCAACACCCCACGCGCCAGTGACTCGATGTCACCATGTGCGAGCAAGGCGGGCACGGCCCTGACTGCAATGGCGGACGGGCCAGCCGGAGTCAGGATGAGCCCCAGGGTTGCAAGGGTTTCGCCGTATTCCTCAAGCAGCCCGAGGTCGCGCGGGTCGGCGTTGAACACCACCGGTACGAGCAGCTCTTGACGCGGCAGGTCGCGCTCGTCCAGCGCCCGCTTGAGTGTTTCGTAGACTACGCGTTCGTGTGCCGCATGCATGTCCACCAGCACCAGGCCACGGCGGTTTTGCGCCAGTATATAAATACCATGCACTTGCGCCAGCGCCTGCCCCAGGGGCTGGGAATCCGGCCCGTCGTTTTCGACGTTGTCGGCTTGCTCGGGAGCCTTGGCGGATTGCGGCAAGGCGGTGCCCTGCTCGCCCGCGGACGGTGGATAGGCTTCAAGGGGGCGGTATAGTGATTTCCAGGTGTCGGTGGGGGTGTCGCGATCGCGCAGGCTGAAGGCTGCCTGGCGGGTCGGCATGCTGCCCGCGTAAGGAGCCTGGAATGCCGGGTCGGGCGCGTGCACGGATGAAGGCAGGCCGGCACCGGGCGGGGCGCTGGCTGCAAGGCGGTTTTCCACCGCAGGGTTGCTGTCGGCCCCGGCGTCAGACGGGGAGCGGCCCGACGCCGGCGCGTCATGCATGCCGGGTGTGCTGGCCAGGACTTCTTCGAGTGCCTGCGAAACGAAACGATGGATGGCACCGCTGTCGCGGAATCTGACCTCATGCTTGGCCGGATGCACGTTGACATCCACGACAGCCGGGTCCACGTCCAGAAACAGTACATAAGCGGGGTGACGGTCGCCATGCAGCACATCGGCGTAGGCCTGGCGCACGGCATGAGACACGCTGCGATCGCGCACATAGCGGCCATTGACATACAGATACTGCCGGTCCGCCCTATGTCTTGCGAGGGTGGGCCGGGTGATCAGACCGCGCAGGGATATCAGGCCGTGATCGTGTTCAACCAGCATGCCCTGTTCGGTTAATTCAGCGCCCAGGACATCCCGCAGGCGCTGTGCCATGCTGCCCGCGCGCCAGTGGCGCTGCGGTTTCTCGTTGTGAAACAGGCGAAAGGCAACGCCAGGATGAGCCAGTGCAATGCGCTCCAGCGCATCCAGGCTGTGGCCGTACTCGGTGGTTTCAGAGCGCAGGAACTTGCGCCTCGCCGGCACGGCATCGAACAACTGCCTGACGTCCACCGTTGTACCGGCAGGACCGGCAGCTGCGGAAATTTCCAGTGTGGCGCCATCGATCTGCCAGGCATGGTCGGCATCGGGCCCGCGCGAGGTGATGGTCAGGCGTGCGACCGAGGCAATGGAAGCCAGGGCTTCGCCCCGAAAACCCATGGATGCCACGTGTTCGAGATCGTCCAGTGAGGCAATCTTGCTGGTGGCATGGCGCCGCAGGGCCAGAGGAAGTTCTTCATGAGGAATACCGCCGCCATCGTCGATGACGGCAATGCGGCGGATACCCCCGCCGTCGAGCCGAACCTCAATGGCCCTGGCGCCCGCGTCCAGCGCGTTTTCCAATAGTTCCTTCAGAACCGATGCGGGCCGGTCTATGACTTCCCCGGCAGCAATCTGGCTGATGAGGAGATCGGGCAGGGGGGAAATGGAGCGTCTGTCGGTCATCCGTCTGTGGCTGGTCGTGCAAATCCTTAGATTCTACCCGCCACGGCAAGTCGTGCCGAGCCAGCGTGGGCTGGCACGAATCCGTCTTCAGGACTTAGGGATCCTCTGATCAAGTCCCCGCGCTTCCTGCTCGACTTGATCAGAGGATCCTTAGCCCTACGCTGGCAGGCAACATCTGCCAGCCGTCAATCTTACAAAATCAACTGCGTTGCGCCAGCGCAGGGCTATCACTGAAATAGCCCTGGATACCGTCCAACATGGCGCGCGCCACCTGATCCTGATACTGACTGCTGCGCAGCATTTTTTCTTCGGTCGGGTTGCTGATGAAAGCGGTCTCGACCAGGATGGAAGGGATGTCCGGGGCCTTCAATACCGCAAAACCGGCCCGTTCCACCTGCCGTTTGTGCAGGCGGTTGATCTTGCCGATCGCGCCAAGCACCTTGCGCCCCACACGTATCGAATCATTGATCTGTGCGGCGGTGGACAGATCCAGCAGCACCTTTGCCACCTGGGCGTTGTGCGTGCCCAGATTCACGCCTCCGACCAGGTCGGCTTCGTTCTCGCGCTGCGCCATCATGCGTGCCATGGTGCTGGTTGCGCCGTTCTGCGACAGCGCATAAACGGACGAGCCGCGCGCTGTGGGCTTGATCCATGCGTCGGCGTGTATCGAGACGAAAAGGTCGGCCTTGACCCGCCTGGCCTTCTGTACCCGTACATGCAACGGTACGAAGAAATCGCCGTCGCGGGTCATGTAGGCCTTCATGCCTGGTGTGCGATCAATCAAGCGCTTAAGCCGTTGAGCAATGGCCAGCACGATATCCTTTTCCCGCGTACCCCCGCGACCGATGGCGCCGGGGTCCTCGCCGCCATGGCCAGGGTCCAGCGCAATAAGCACATTGCCGCGTCTGGGCGCCGGGGTAGGGGCCGGCGTGGGCCTGGGTTGCGGCTTGCTGCTGCCGGCCGGGGGCGAGGGCAGGTCGGGCTTGCTCGCAGTCGGCGGCAAGGTCTGGCCTTGCACCGAGGGAATAGGCGCTTCCCCGCCCTGTTGGGCCAACTGTTCCAGGACATCTGCGAGAGGGTCAGGATCCCTGCTGTCCATGATGGCCAGCAGAGGGTCTTGCGCGACCTTGGGATACAGGTCGACCACCAAACGGTACTTGTATTCCCCGATGGGTTTGAGTGTGAAGATCTGCGGTGCCACCGGCTGTTTCAGATCCAGCACCAAGCGCACCACATCGGGCCGGTTCTGCCCCACACGTACGGTCGCAATATACGGGTCGTTGGGCCGCACTTTGGAAACCAGTTCATTGAGTGTGCTGTTCAGCGTCAAGCCTTCGATATCGACCACCAGACGGTCGGGCCCGTCAAGAGTGAAGTGTTCTGCCTTCAGCTCGGAATCCATTTCGAGGGTGACGCGGGTGTATTCGTCGGCCGGCCAGGTACGCACGGCAACAATGCTGGCAGCGTGGGCCAACCGGGGAATAACCGGGAAAACGAGCAGGGTGGTGGCGCCCGCGATCAGTCTCCGCCGACCTAAGTCGGTGGCGGGGGTGCCGGCGATGGGGGAAATAGAGTCGTCAGCCATAATGATCCTTTGTCGCTGTGCGCGGTGAGCACAGCGGTGCGCCCTTTGTCCTCATGCTCGAGCCGGATGTCCAGGTCGGGTGGGGGCAAAAGCGAGCCCGCCTGTTCCGGCCATTCGATCAGGACGA
>JBAYOJ010000030.1:0-15208 GCA_041678385.1 Burkholderiaceae bacterium
GGCTTTTCAGCGTAGGGCCCATCCTGCCCAAAACCCACGGCCGCACAGTAAATCAAGCGTGGATTCAAAGGCTGCAGGTCTGCGTAGCTGAGCCCCAGCTTCTTAAGCGCGCGGGGCCGGATATTCGAAATGAAGACATCTGCCTTTTTCAGGAGATTCAGCAGGGTTTCTTTGTCTTCCGGCTTTCCGCTCGACTTGATCAGAGGATCCCTAGGGAAAACGACGAGTCAAAGACACCGCCGGCGCATTCAGCTATAGCTGGCGCCGGCGGAAAAAGTGCTTTCGAACGAAAGGCAGGTCAGGGCCTGTGGGAGAAAAGGCCCGAGTGCAAAGTGGGGAAATCAGCTGGAAGTGGATTCTTCGCTGACAGGAATGCTGCGCCGCTGACGGGCCGCCAGCCACTTGCCTACGGCAATAACCAGCAACGCAAAGGCGGCCTCTACAGACAGTTTGAGCACATCGCCGGGAGGGCCGAAACGTTCGACAAGGAAGACGTCGGTAATCAGCATGCCGCCGGCAATCCAGCCCAACAGCCCCGCCCCAAGGGTGACGACCACGGGGAAGCGGTCGATAAGTTTCAATACCAGGGTGCTGCCCCAAACGATGATGGGGACACTGACGCACAGACCGAAGATAACGTAATAAATCTGGTGGTCACTATGCGTATTCTGTGCCGCGCCGGCAATGGCGATCACATTGTCCAGGCTCATGGCGAAGTCGGCAATGATGATGGTCTTGACCGCTGACATAATGGAAGTGCCACCAGTAACGTTGCCGTGCTCGTCTTCCTGAGGCGCCAGCAGTTTGATGCCTATCCACAAGAGCAGGATGCAGCCCACCACCTTCAAGAACGGGATATCCAACAAGACCAGGGCAAACGCGATGAGCAGCACTCGCAGCACAATGGCGCCCGCCGTACCCCAGAGTATTCCCTGCATCCTTTGCTTGTGCGGCAGATTGCGACAGGCAAGGGCGATAACGACAGCATTGTCACCCCCAAGAAGGATGTCAATGAGAATGATTTGGAATATAGCCCCCCAATGGAGTGCCTCGAAGAACTCGATCATGGTATCCGGCCCTAAGAAATGGAACGCACTATACGATAATGATACGTTATTTGGCAATATTTAATTACAAATAGACGCGTTCACTCTTTTCATTCTAATCAGAAGAAGCAGGAATCCCGCAATACGTCTACTGGCAACAGGGTCAATAAAACGGGCTGCTAAGGTACAATCCGGGCATTCTTCCTTGGGGAGTAGCCAGCTTTCGCCTGCCGCTACGGGTCAGAGCGAAAGGCTTGCGTCAACATCCTTGGCCGTCCGGCCATGGCGCAAGCGGCCGAAAGGCATGGCGAGACCATGGGCGATCGCGTGCGCGGCTGGGCGGCATGCAATCGTCTGTGTATCGCCCGGCAGGAAATCACCGTACATGACCTTTATATCCACGATGGTCCTTGCCTTGGCAATGTCCACCGACGCGTTTGCCGCTGCCGTTGGCAAAGGCATGGCATTGCAGCGGCCGCGCATTTCGGAAGCGGTGCGTACCGGCCTCATTTTCGGTGTCATCGAAGCACTCACCCCCCTGATAGGCTGGGCCCTGGGTTCCATTGCCGCCGAATTCGTAGCCGACTGGGATCACTGGATCGCATTCGGCCTGCTACTGATACTCGGCAGCCTGATGATCATAAAGAGCCTGAGAAACGAACGCGATGAGCCCACCCCGGTCATGCGTCATTCCTTCTGGCTGCTGGCTGCCACCGGCTTCGCCACCAGCATTGACGCCATGGCCGTCGGCGTGAGCCTGGCCTTCATCGACAACAATATCCTGATCACCGCCGCCGCCATCGGCTGTGCCACCATGCTGATGGTCACGCTGGGCGTCATGCTGGGCAGACTGCTCGGCGTCGTCGCCGGCAAATGGGCCGAGATCATTGGCGGCCTGGCCTTAATAGGCATAGGCTCGGCCATTTTGTATGAACACCTGTCGGTGTAGGTGCGGCCGGCTGGTCTAGGTCCGGTCAGCGAATGGCAATGCGATGTTCGCTGGTCTTTTGGCCGCCGGTGGGTCCCCTATGGTCTACACAACCATTGCATGCCCGTTCAGCCTGACAGTAGCCAGCGTTTTTTTACCTTGCTGCTTCAAGGAAAACCCATGTCGACCAGGATAGCGCAGCTCCAGTCGCCGGCAGAGATTGCGCAGGCCGCCTCCTTCGGCTAAGTCGAAGGGCATCGCCAGGTTGCCGGGATTTTCGACTTCTATCACGACTTCGTTGCCATTCCGTCTTGCGCGGATTTCAATATTGAAGCCTTCATGCTCTGTGCGCATACCATGCTTGAGCGCGTTTTCAACGAGCCCTTGTAGCGTCATATGGGGAAGCTCAACTTCCAGTGCAGCAGGTTCAACATCACAACGACACTCAAAGTCCCGGTCAAACCGCAAGGCCACGATCCGCACATACGCCTGCGCCGCTTCGATTTCTTCTTCGAGTCGGCACAGTCCTTTGCCACGGCGATCGAGCGAGAAACGCAGATAATCCGCCAGCCGCCGGGTCATCTCTTCCGCAACGGCGGGCCGATCCTGGATCTCGGCCACGATGGTATTCAGGCAGTTGAAAAGGAAGTGAGGTTCGACTTGCAGTTGAAGATGTTCAATCTCCAGCCGCAGCGCTCGAGTTTCCGCCTGGATCCTGGCATATCGCGCTGCGCGGGCAGCCAGCTCAGCTGAAAGTCCGAAATAGATCAGAGTCCAGATGGACAATATGCCCATGAAATAGATGAATCCCAGCCGAAACTGATGCTGTGGCACCTCGGGCAGGATGGTCGGGACAAGCAGCAAATGGACTCCATACCCCACGCATGCCAGGATCGCAGCGCCAGCAGCGCAGGCGAGAGCGGCATAAGGCAGGATCACGTACAACGGCCGCCCCAGCGGCGAGTGTCGCAGCAGCAGAATGGCTGCCACGCTTGTCATGACGAATGCCAGCGGCTCGACCGCCAACGTCAGCCATAGGGCGGCCTCTGCACTTCCAAAAACGGCTGTTCGGCTACTGAACCCTAGCAACATGATGAAGAGCCAGCCGATGGCCTGGGCACGCCACAAGTTAGGTACGCCACGGTCGTCCATCGAATCCACAACGTTCGTTTCATTCATTGTTGGTATCCATTCGTGTAGATGCGAGCCAGCTTTACCGTGTACGGTCATGGAAAGATGTCCTATATTTCAAGCTTTCACACGCCCGTACAAAAAGGAAACCGAATGCTGCGCGTGCTGATTATCGACGATGAAGCGCCCGCCCGCCGCTACCTCAGGCGCCTGCTTGAAGCCGCTCCACGCGTCCAGGTGGAAGGCGAGGCCGCCACTCTGACTCAGGCCAGACATCTGATTCATCATTGCAGCCCGGATGCGATCTTCCTGGATGTCGCCCTGACGTGCGGATCAGGCTTTGACCTGCTCAGGGATCTCAGCCATGCGCCGGCCGTAGTGTTCGTCACCGCTCATGCCGACTTCGCCGCCCGCGCCTTCGACGTTCAGGCGGCCGATTACCTGCTCAAGCCTGTGGGTCCGGAAAGGCTGGCGCAAACGCTAGAGCGCCTGATGCCTTACTCCACCCTCGATTTACGCAGCAGTAAAGGCAAGCGCTACATCAAGCCCCACGATATTACTCTCGTGCGCGCACAAGGCGACTACGTGATGCTGCATAGTGCCTTTCACGGCAACGAGCTGATTCGCACGACCCTCAAGACGCTGGCGGAACAACTCCCCTCCCCCCCTTTCTACACACTTTCACGGTCTGTCATCGTCAATCTTGATCACGTTTCACACGTCGCCACACTGCCGGGTGAAGGCACACAGGTGGCGTTTGTAAACGATCTCGATCCTATATTGTTGGGGCGCGCCGCCACGCAACGGCTGCGTCAGGCGCTGGCCCTGTCCCCAAAGCCAGCGCCGGCCCGCGTTCAGAACGGCACGACCATCTTAAGTGAGACGCCATGACTACTCGCGTTGCTGGAGAACTGGCCGTCATACTGCAACCTGAAATCGACACCTGATTTGCGAGTCAGGTGCAGGCCGCCGCCGAGCTTGCCTACTACGTCGTCGAAGGGCAGGGTCGTGCTGAAACCGGAAGTACCTGCCGGCGCGCCGCGCAACCTGGAAGAAGTTTTCCACTCATCATCGGAGAGCAGCGTTACACCCGCATAGATATAAGGACGCACGGTGGAGCCATCGTTCAGATCGACGCGGCCGCCCATCTCGACCATGGGCGACACCCCAAAGAGCATCTTGTCGCTGTCATCCACCGAGAGTCCCAGCGGGCTGGCGCCGGACTCCGTATAGCCGCGCATCCTCGTATAGGTAGCATCCAGATCGACATAGGGTTTGACGTAAATATTTTCCTGGGCGAACGTACGTGCCGCCCGCAGCTTTATGTTGGCACTATGGACCTCCGGCTTGCTTTCCAGTGTCTGCTGATGCCCCGGAATACTGAGGCTGCGCTCCATACTGTACGAACCATACCCACCACTCAGCGCCGCCGAGAACACCCACGGCCCTGTTTGCCGCTTCACGACCACGCCAAGATAACCGGTATCGCCGTCGCCCCGCCCCTTGCCGTGATGGTGGCGCATCCGGCTGCTTTCATATGCCACTGATCCGCCGACGAACCACCCCGGACTAAGCTCGCGCTGGCCGCCGAACTGATACGTGTAGGTGTCAAAATCGAATCCTGGCGCACTACCGTTGGCATCGTGGTCAGACCATCGCCCCCCCGCCTGGCCCCAGAAACAATCCCGTTCCTCTGTCATGGTGCCTATGTCGCTGAACGCTGGGCAAGACATCATGTTGCCGCTAAACCGGCCGAGGCCGGCGCTGGTCTGAACGGCCGGCGCCGCAGCTGCGCCCGGGGCGAGGTTGCTCAGCGTGTCACGATAAGCGCCACCCCCCTGACGAGACATCATGTCGAGGTCGGCGAAGAAAGGCGCCATCTCGGCGTTGCCGCCCCTGTCCCAGATATTCTGAAGATGCCCGGCAATCTGCCGGCCATCGCCGTCCAGGCCTGCGCCCGGGGCAGCGAAGTCGGCCGAGGCAGCACTGATCAGGATTCGGTCGCCGTTACGCCTGGCCTTATATTGAATGACCGGCCCCCCTGCCACGATTGGCAGGGCTTCTAGCCCATCTTCCGCCGTCAGGACCGCGACTTCACGATGGGGTACCAATGACTGAGGGACCACTTCAAAATTCCCGGCGGCCGTTGCCTTGCCTCGAACCAGGACGTGTGAGGTTTTATTGTTCGCGAAGTCGGTATGGACACGCAACACACTGGATTCCGTGAGATCCAGTTGCCCGTTCACCACCAGCTCATCATGGCGAGCGGGCCCACCCACAGCGAGAAGCCCCGCATTCCTGAAATTGGCGTCGTAGACACGGGCATTGCTCGCCTCTGCGCCCTCGTAGTTGTTCACGTTGCAGGCCGCCCCAGCACCCCCGCACACAATATCCCCCTGCAACGTACCGTAGTTATTGAGAGTGAACGTTGAGGCTGTGGACGTGCCGAATTTCGAATCGTGGCGCACCGCCACCCCGGACGCCGCACTGAGCGAACCGCCCGGATGAATGGTCGCCTGGCTGCTCTTGCTCGAAGCGATCCAGATGCCGCTGCCGCTACCGGAGCCGCCGCGAACCGCCCCTTTCACCTGAACGCTGACTGTGCCCGTATCGTACTCATGGGCGGCGTCGCTTTGCGCAAAAATGCCCACCGAGCCCGCGCCCAGCGCATTCAAAGTACCGGTCTGCTCGACCGACACATTCCCCGCTACGCCGCCCGCCCCGACTGAACCGGCAAAGCCGCGGCGAGGCCCGCCTGCAAGCCCGCCACCACCTGCAATCGACTGCGCAACGATGCCGTGGGCATTGACGCCGGCAGTGGACAATGTGCCATCGAAAGACACGGCCACGTTGCCTGCATTGCCGGAGCCGAGCGGCTGGGACGTGAGCACAACGCTCTGGCGATCTAGTGAGATGGGCTGCGCAGTATCGCCAACGATACCGCCGCCGCCGCCAATGGACTGTGCGACGATCCCGTGTGCCCCCGCACCTCCCGTTTCTATCTCGTGGCGCAAGAAGACAGTTGTATCTTCACCGGAGCCAGTGCCGGACGAAGAAGGCAGCGTGCCCAGGCGAATGGAACGGATATTGGCAGCGTCGCCGGCGACCACCACACCTCCGCCAGAGCCAATGGACTGGGCAATCACGCCAATGGCACGATCACCCTTGGTTTTTATTCTTACACCTGAATCGAGGTGGACTTCGCCACCGTTCCCTCCAGTACGCTGTGTACTTCCCGCCGCGAGATCCAGGCTCAGGCGCCCCGGATTTGCCGCCCCGCCCGTACTGCCGGCCATGACTGCGCCGCCGCCTCCCCCAATGGATTGCAGCAACATGCCGTGCGCGCTGTCGCCGAGGGTATTGATCACTGCCCAACTGGCTCCCCCGTTTAGCGAGGTAACCGTGACGTTGCCACCATCCTGCCCTTGCAAGCCAAGCCCACCCAAATAGAGTCTGCCGTGCGCCCGGGGCGATCCGGTTGCGGCCAGGCCCCCACCGCCACCGATAGACTGCATGACGATACCCATTGCACCGTAGCCTTCGGTAAAGAAGCCGTTGGTACCCGAGCCATCGAGAAAAGTGGTGATGTCGCCGCCACTGCCGTGCTGGCCGCCGCGCCCTCCCACCGACAGCATCACTTCCGCCGACGACACGCTGTTCGATGCCGTCGAGACACCGCCTGCACCACCACCGCCACCAATGGATTGCAGCACTACCGCGTCGGCATAGTCGCCGTAGGTCTGTATAGTGGCGCCGAGTTTTGCCGGCGCCGAACTGTTTCCTATCTGGCCACCATGGCCACCCGCACCTCCGCTTCCACCCACATACAGATCGAGTTTGTAGCTCGAACCTTCATCGGAGAGCGAAGGCAATGATGGGCCGCCGGCATCATCGCCGCCAACCGCGCCGCCCAGCCCGCCTGAGCCACCAATGCTTTGCGCCAGCAGGCCATCGGCATCGGCGCCGTACGTTGTTATATTGCCATCGCTGTCCAGCTCGAGCGCGCCGCCATTGCCGCCTGCGCCGCCATCGCGGCCAATATTGATGGACGCATGTGCATCGACACTTTCCTCATCGACTGTTCCGCTGGCGTCTATACCGATTTGCCCGCCCTGGGATGCACCGCCACCGGCCCCGATCGACTGCATCAGCACGGCGCGCGCGCCGCTGCCATAGGTCGTAACAGTACTATCGGGGCTCATCGCCAGCGAGACCGTACCGCCTGCGCCGCCTGATCCGCCCGTACCACCCAGGGCAACGGTGACAGAAACGTTGGTGCCCATCCGAGCACTACGGCCCGAGGCTGACCCTATACCGCCGGCACCGCCTCCCGCGCCAATGCTTTGCAGCACCACAGCGTTCGCATCACGCCCATGTGTGATAATGGTGCTTCCACTCATGTTCAGACTGGCATGACCGCCGTCGGCGCCCGCGCCCCCGGAGCCCCCGACTGCGGTTTTCACAGTGCCACCGGTTGATTCGCCCATACCGACCACAGTCGAGCTGGCCGACGCGCTGCCCCCCAGGCCTCCGCCTCCGCCAATTGACTGCACCACAACGCCTTGAGAATGATCACCATGAGTGAGCACCTCGGCGTCAGACAGCTTCGAGGAAGCCGTACCTCCATAAGACCCATCACCAGCATCGCCGCCCAGCGCAAAGCTTACCGCTACGGCGAAGGAGGTCTCACCCACAGGTACACCCAGAGCCAATGACTTCGCAGTGGAATCTCCGCCTGCACCTCCACCGCCCCCTATCGACTGGACCACGATGCCATGGGCGTTCTCCTGTACTGCTTCATCCGACCCCGTAACAATTCTTGCGCTACTGAGATCAGCGGTCGCCGTACCGCCCTTGCCGCCGACGCCCCCGGAGCCGCCTACCGCCAAGTCCATCGAAAAGCCGACGCCGGCGCTATAGGCGGAAGCAGCGCCGCCCGTTCCGCCTCCACCGCCTATTGATTGCGAGATCACGCCATGGGCGAAATCCCCAGCGGTCCGCAAGGTGCCGTCCGTCATCGAGACCGAGCTCGCGCCGCCGTCGCCGCCCTTTCCACCGGTACCGCCAATGGCTGCAACACCGGACGAAGCGCCGCCGTCACCGCCACCCCCTCCAATCGACTGGCCGAGCAAGCCCAATGCACGGGTACCCGAGGTAGACAGATCAGTGCGTTGCGTGATCTCTACCTGGCCGCCCGCCACACCGTTACCTCCCCCACTGCCCAGGGCAGACATGCCGCTGCCATCACCCGCGACACCTCCCCCGCCACCCACGGATTGACCGACGATACCGTGGGATGCATCCCCCGCCGTGGCGATGCGGGTATGGCTGTCGATGGTGACGCGACCACTCTTGCCGCCGTCTCCGCCCACCGTGCCGGGATTGGAGATGAACTGGAAACTGTCAGTCGTTGTGCCGCCAATGCCTCCCATCGACTGTGCGAGTATGCCGATCGAACCGTCACCGGAGGTCGTAATGGTGCTGCCAACGCCGTTCACCCGCACCGACCGGATGAGGACCTCTCGTCCATCGCCGCCCGTACCGGCCTCTTCCGGCGTGAAGTCGATAAAACCACTGTTGACGTTCACTCCGCCGCCGGCCCCCCCATAACTGCGGGCAATCACCCCATGGGACTGGATACCAGAGGTTTGAATCACCGCCTCTCCATCAAGGTGAACCTGCAGCTCCCCACCATGGCCACCCGCCCCGCCATTGCTGTCCCCCGAGCCATTGCCGCCGGCGCCTCCACGACCAAGCACATTTATCCCCGGCAAGTAATTGCCTTCCGTCTTGACGAAGGCTCCATCACGCAACGATGCATTGAGCGCTTGGCCTACTGTGCCTCCTCGGCCGCCTTTGACACCCGTGAAATTGGAGAAGATATTCGGCCCTTTGCCGCCATTGCCGCCCTGGGCAATCAGAACCACCCCACCCGACAGCTCCTGCAGTGTTTTGGGCTCGCTCAATGACAGTGAGCGCACATCGACGTTTCCGCTATTCTCGATGATGACTGCGTAGGTGTCGCCGCCGTTTCCACCGTCGTCGTCGCCATCATTGGACTGGCGGCCATCACCCCCCTCCGCATATACCGACAGTCCTCGTATACCTTGAAAAAGGCCGCTCCCTTCGGCAGCGACCCGCACATTGCCACTGTTGATGATCGACGTTGGTTGTGACGGCGTCATGGCGCCTGCAGTGCCGCCATCACCATTGTTGGCTCCCCCCTCGCGTCCGAAAGATTCAGCCGCGATTCCCCACGCATAGCTTTCAACTGTGCTCGAATCAAAGGAGACATCACCGGTATTCGTGATGAGAACAGCACCGCTGAAACCGCCATCGCCGCCCTTTTGATTGCCAATCGGTGCGTTGTCCTGATTACCACCCTTGCCGCCGACTGAGGCGCCAAAAATAGCGGCACCGCCTGAACTGGAAGTCAGGTGTACGTTGCCGTCGTTCCTGATGCTGACAAGGTTGCCATGCCCGCCTTCACCGCCATCACCGCCACTGAGTACGCTGTCGGCGGCAGTCGCACCGTTGCCACCTGCCGAAACGCCATATATGCCCCATTGCACCCCCGCGTCGTCGAATGCGCCGGGATTAATGGCATCATAGGCTTGCGTAGCGGTGCCAATCGCATTGATCTGTCCACTGGAAATAATGCTCACGGTCCCGGCGTTGGAACCGTCATCACCATCGTCGCTACCGCTCCTGCCATCAATCTTCACCTTGATGGCAGGAGCGGCCGGCCCCAGCGCAGCCTTGTTCTCGAGCGTGTACCCCCCTTCGCCCGTGTACTCAACCGTGACCTGGGCGCCCTCGGCTCCCTGACTCTCCTCAATGGTGCAGGTACCAGGTGTCTGCATGCAGCTGATTTGCGCTGTAACAGGGGGTGGCAGAATCAGCCCAACCGCCGAGAGCGGCACGGAGATTAGCGGCAACCAGGCTGGGAACCGTGAACGACAAGTCTGCCAGAATGCGTTCGCAGTGTTAATGGGCACCACGCGCTGTGTGCTGAGCTTCTCCATATGAGCCGACCTCAAGAAAGTGTGACGCAACCGATACGCACGCATCACGGTTGAATGCATGACGTATCAATGTTTATCACCCTACTATCCGCGGCGCAGTCATTTTTCGACGAAACAACCGGATCTGTCGACGAACGGTATTTCCTACGTTGCCAGGACGGCTGTCTTCAACAGTGCCGCGCCGGCAACTTCTGCTCTTCCTTCTAAGCGACAGGCCCAGTCCAATTACGAAAACCCGAGGCTGATGCCGCCGTCCACTCTAAGCTCAATCCCTGTTACATAGCGCGACTCGTCCGAGGCTAAAAACAGCACCGCATTCGCCACATCCCAAGCATCACCCATATGCCCCATAGGAACTTGGCTATCGCGCTTGCGCCACATTGCGTCGATATCGCCACCGCCATATTCGACGGCCATGCCCACTGTCTGCTCCACCATCGGTGTCTTCATCAACCCCGGCAATACGGCATTGACCCGTATCTTTTCCTTAGCATATTGAGCAGCTGTGGTCCGAGTCATATGGTTCATTGCCGCCTTGGTGGCCGAGTACGTCACATAGGGCACACCCGTATCACGAATAGAAGCCAGAGAAGAAATATTGATGATGGAACCACCGCCCTGCTTTTGCATGAGGGGGATTACGTGCTTCATGGCAAGAAAGCAGCTCTTGAGATTAATTTCGAAGACGCGATCCCACTCGGCCTCGGTGGTTTCCACTACGCCGCCGGTACTTACGATTCCCACGTTATTGTTGAGCACATCGATACGGCCAAATTTCTCTGCGCACGCGTGAACCAAATCCTGGATAGCCACCGATTGAGTCACATCCGCGCACCAAGCCAGTGCTTCGCCGCCTTCGGCTGCGATCAAATCTGATGTTTCCTGGGCTGCAGACTCATTGATATCGACACAGACGACCTTTGCCCCCTGCCGGGCAAACAGCACAGCGGTAGCCTTGCCGTTGCCCCAGCCAGCCCCCACCGAGCCGGCGCCCATCACCACTGCCACTTTTCCTTGTAAACGCATTTCCCCTCCATCTACGTTGTAATTCGAGTCCCGTCTATTAGCGGGTCAACATGTTGTCCGGCAGCCAAGTCACAAGAACCGGGAAGGAAAACAAAATCAATGTGGTGATGATCTCCATGATCACAAACCACCATGCGCCCTGGAAAATCTGTGATAACGGTGTGCTGCGGTCTATCCCTGCAATCACGTATACGTTCAGGCCTACGGGAGGCGTGATCAGACCGATCTCGCACATCTTTACTGCCAAAATCCCGAACCAGAGTGGATCAAAACCCAGCGAAACCACCGTAGGAAACATGATGGGCAGGGTAATAACCAACATGGAGAATGCGTCAAGAAACATCCCCAGCGGAAAATAGACTAGCAGCAGCAGACCTACGATCAGCCAGGGGCTAAGTGGCGCTTCTACCACCACACTGGCAATAGCCTGCGGGACTTGCGCCAGACTCAAAAAATAACTGAATATGGCAGCACCCACGATGGTCATCATAATCATTACCGTCGTGGTCGCTGCCGAACGGAAGCTCTCGTACATATGGCTGCGCAACTTCGGCCGTGCCGAACGCGAGAAGCACAGCATCAGGAAGGCGGCAAAGGCGCCGATGGCCCCCGCTTCCGTCGGGGTGACAAGACCAAGGTAAATGCCGCCTAGTACCGAAACAAACAGCACGATCACTTGCCATGCGCCGCCCAAGGACAGAACCCGTTCTTTCCAGCTCGCCTTGGGAACGGGGGCCTGTTTGCGTGTCAGACGCGTAGCCACAACCCAAGAGCCGACCAGAAAAACGATTGTTGTAAGGATGCCCGGTATGATGCCGGCGACAAGCATTTTTCCGGCTGATACTTCAGTCAAAGCCGCATAAAAAATCAGCAACACGCTAGGCGGGATAAGGACACCCAACACCCCCCCTGCGGCCACGGCGCCAGCCGATAAACGAGGGTCGTACCCTGCTTTCTTCATTTCCGGGATAGCCACCGAACCCACTGTCGCAGCTGTAGCTACGCTGGACCCCGAAGTTGCAGCAAAGCCAGCGCTCGTCAATACACTAGCCATGGCAAGGCCGCCAGGCCAGTGTCCAACCCACTTGCGTGCCACACTGAATAAGCGCTGTCCCACACCCGCATGGTGCGCGAAAGCCCCCATCAATATAAATAAGGGTACGACAGTGAGCAGATATGAGGCAGATTGATGATAGGAGAATGCCTTCAGCCTATTCAGCACGAAATCAAGATTCTCTATCATGACGATACCGACGACGCCAGAGAGCCCTAATGCGGCAAACACCGGCGTGCCGATTGCCATCAGCACAAATATCAAGCTGGTTGCCACTATCGTGGCTGTTGCGTAGTCCATGTTCTTCTCATTGCGAGGTTCACAGCATCCCGCGCGTTCATTACCCGTTCTTCACGCAGCGACACCACAACGTGACTTAACGAAGGTGGCTGGCGATGTCGTCGTCAACAGTGGTCTTCGGGATTTCCTTGGTGACTATCAGGCGCAATGCCTCGAACGTCATCTGTAAGAAGCCAAACCACAAGCCGATCGCCAGAACAATCTTGGCCCACCAGATGGGGAACTGCACATAGCCCCAGCGGAACTCGCGTATCGCTGTTGAACTGATTGCATCATTCGTAGCCGGTACGGCTAACAGCAACAGAAGAACTGCGGCAAGCCCCCACGAGAGAACTTCGAGAACCAAGCGTACTGAATGCGGCGCTCTGTCCAGCAGCATGGTGACCCTGATATGGGCGTTATCAATTTTGGTCCAGCCCAAACCCATAAACACCAACAGAACCATACTGGTCTCAGCCATTTCGAATACGCCCGAAATCGGTCTGCCCGTCAGTGCCCGCACCGTCACGTCAACCGTTGTGCCCAGCATCAAGAAGGCGAGACATAAAAGCGCCACCAGACCAAACACGTTGGACAGCCTGTTGAAGAGGATATCTAGATGCCTCATTACGACTCCTGCATCGCTGAACAAGGGGTCCGGCGACCCGGGCGGAACGTGCGAACACGAATACCAACGGGTCACCGACCAAGGAGCCGACCTAAGCCTTGAGGGCAGCCTCTTCAGGACGTACCAGCTTGCCTGAGGGCGCGTGTTTCGCAATAGCTGCCTCCACCAGCTTTTGCATTTCTTCCCCATCAATCCCATTGGGCTTGGCAACGGTGTCTTTCCACTTTTGCACTTGAGCGGGCTGTACAGCGTTCTTCGCGGCCTGCCTCAGATCATCCGACCAGATGCTGAATTTCACGCCTTCGGACTTGGCGCGCTCCACATATTGCGCTACCGACTTCTCAAGCACCCGTGAGTACTGACCGCCATAGATCTCGTCCACCAGTTCGTCACAAAGCTTCTGCACGTTCTCGGGCAAAGAGTTCCAGTACTCCAGATTCATGATGGTGGCAGCAGGCGCGTGCGGCCCGTCACCAATATCTGTGAAGTGAGGGGCGATCTCATGCAGGTTGTAGGCAATGGCAGTGATGAAGTCAAAGCCGTACACCCCGTCCAGCACGCCACGTTCAAGAGCGGTGTAGACCTCGGGTGCAGCCATGGGAACAGCAGTGCCACCCAGAGCCTCAATGACATCGGTTGCAACCCCGTAACCACGGATGCGCTTGCCCTTGAAGTCTTCGATAGAGTTAATAGGCGTACGAGTAATCAAGGGGGCGTAGTACCAGTTCGTCCAGTACATCACCTTGGAGCGATGACGCTTTTCCCACTCATCACGCAAAGGCTGAAACTGTTCATAAACGTCCCGGCACACGAGTTGCAAGGCGTCGGCACGCTCCATACGGTAGTACCACTCTAGGCCACGGGTGACAGGCAGCTCCGCCTGAAAATATCCCGGAGAAATCAAGGACATTTCAGACGTATTGTCGCGCACGGCCGACAAGTGCTCTCCGACCTTGTTCAACGACCCCGACCAGTAACGACGCACATTGACCTGGCCGCCGGACCGCTTTTCAAGTTCGGTGAGAAACCATTGGTCCAACCCCGAGGGGCCGGCGGTTTCGGAGATATAGCTGTCAAACTTGAAATTGACCTTCTTCTGCCCAAATGCGCTTAGAGGAAGCCCCCCTAAGGCACCAGCACCGGCCAGCACACCCGCTGTTTTTAGAAAATTACGACGTTGCATGTTTCCTCCGAGTTCTAAGTTTTTTATGAACCAAAGTTGAGGCCTTGGGGCTATATCAACCCCCCTCCGCAAGCGCTTTTACTTCCTCGCGCAAACTCGTTTTCAGAATTTTCCCGTAGCTGTTTTTTGGCATTTCCGAGCGGAACACATATCGTTTGGGCTTCTTAAACGATGCGATTTCTGACTTGCACCACTCATCGAGCTCCGTGGCTGAGACAGACTCACCATCCCGGGTGACGACCACGGCCACCACTTCTTCGCCCCATTCCTCCTGCGGAGCGCCCACCACAGACACTTCAAACACCTTGGGGTGACGTGCCAGTACTTCCTCCACTTCCCGGGGATAAATATTTGTGCCCCCAGAGATGATCACGTCCTTGGATCGGTCAGTCAGCGTTAGAAAGCCGTCATCCCCGAGGTAGCCAATGTCCCCAGTGCGTAACCAGCCGTCCACTATGGTTTCCGCGGTGGCCACCGGATTGCGCCAATAGCCTTTCGTAACCGCCGGGCCACGCACTAGGATTTCGCCCGCGGTGCCGGCCGGGACATCGTGCATAGCTTCATCCACAACCCTCAGCTCGACGCAAGATTGCGCGAAGCCGACGGAAGCCAGCCGTTTCATCCAATCTGGATGCTGACGGTCGTTGATAACTACTTTTGGTGTTGCAGTAATGGTCATCGGGCTTTCACCTTGACCATAAATCTGGATGAAACGTGGCCCCAACACATCCAGCGCTTCCACTAAATCGGCGGCATACATGGGCCCGCCGCCAAAGACGATAGATTTAAGCCCCTGGCCTGAAGCCCCAGTTTCACGCGCATGGGCCACCATCCTTTTAATCATGGTGGGCGCAGCAAACAGAGTCAGATTATTCAGCTTCTCGGCGAGCTCTAGCAATTCCTCACCA
>JBAYOJ010000031.1:0-14789 GCA_041678385.1 Burkholderiaceae bacterium
AAAACTGGGGTAATGCAAATGTCTTCTGTACATCATTCGCTCATCATTCTCGGCTCAGGCCCGGCAGGCTGGACAGCCGCCGTCTATGCGGCGCGCGCCAATCTCAAGCCCACGGTCATCACAGGCCTGCAACAGGGCGGCCAGCTAATGACCACCACTGAGGTCGACAACTGGCCGGGTGACCCGCAAGGCCTGCTGGGGCCCGATCTGATGACACGCATGCAGACCCACGCCGAACGCTTCGAAACCGAGGTGGTGTTCGACCACATCCACACCGCAGATCTTTCACAGCGCCCCTTCAAACTGACGGGCGACAGCGGCGAATACACCTGCGATGCGCTGATCATCACCACGGGCGCCACGGCGAAGTATCTCGGTCTCCCTTCAGAAGAAGCCTTCATGGGCCGCGGCGTGTCCGCCTGCGCCACCTGCGACGGCTTCTTTTACAAACAAAAAGATGTCGTCGTGGTCGGCGGCGGCAACACGGCTGTCGAAGAAGCGTTGTACCTGTCCAACATTGCTCGCAAGGTCTATCTGGTACATCGACGTGATTCCCTGCGCGCCGAAAAGATCATGCAGGACAGGCTGTTCGAAAAAATCGCCGCCGGCGCAATCGAACCCGTCTGGCACCACACGGTCGAAGAAGTGCTGGGCGACGATACGGGTGTCACGGGCGTGCGGGTCAAGTCGGTGCTCGACGGCACTACCCGCGACATCGACGCGCATGGCTTCTTCGTTGCCATCGGCCACCACCCGAACACCGATCTGTTCAACGGGCAACTGGCCATGGACAACGGCTACCTGAAGATCAATTCAGGCTTGAACGGCAATGTCACACAGACATCGGTGGAAGGCGTATTTGCCGCCGGCGATGTCACCGACCAGCATTACAGACAGGCCATTACGTCGGCCGGTTTCGGCTGCATGGCGGCCCTTGATGCAGAACGTTTTCTGGATCAGATCGTCGAAGCTGCCTGAACACACCGGGGCACCGGCTGACCTCGCCGCTTGCGACGAGGTCAGGTTTCGTCGCGCAAACCCCTATGTAAGATATAAGATATAAGGAAGCCGTGAAATAACGACTCCTGGTTATTTCAGGTCAGTGGCCGGTACCCTATCCTGGCTGAAGCAATACCCCTGCTTTCCCATGCCTGTCTCACTGCTTATCGGCAGGGCGGCGCCCCTTTATTCATCGAGGTATGTTTTGTCAGCCAGCGAACATTCACCCACTCTTGCATCGCCCCAGCTGTTATCTGAACGCGACCAGCGCGACAACATCATTCGCCTGACCATCGCGCAAGCGCTGGCTGGGGCTAATTCGGTCGTGGTGTATGCCACCGGTTCCATCATCGGCCACATGCTGGCACCCGACAAATCACTGGCCACCCTGCCCCTTTCGATCTTTGTCGTCGGCATGGCGGCAAGCATCCTGCCAGCGGGCGCCATTGCCCGGCGCTACGGCCGCCGCGCCGTATTTCTCGCTGGAACAAGCTGCGGGGTTCTGGTAGGGCTGCTGTCGGCACTGGCCGTGGTGCTGGGCTCGTTCTGGCTATTCTGTCTGGGGACTTTCTTCGGCGGCGCCTACGCCGCCGTCGTACTGTCATTCCGCTTCGCCGCCGCTGACGGCGTCGCCCCGGCGAAGCGGGCACGGGCATTGTCATTCGTGATGGGCGGCGGTGTGCTTGCGGGGGTCGTTGGGCCGCAACTTGTCACGCACACCATGTATATGTGGCCCGCCTATATGTTTGCCGCAACATTTCTGGCACAGGCCGCGGTTGCTGCAATATCTGCACTCGTTCTGGTGGGTGTGCGGCTACCCTTGCCCAGCGCCGCCGAAAGACAGGGCGGGCGGCCCTTGCGCGTCATTACCCGGCAACCTCTTTTCGTCACGGCCGTGATCTGCGGCGCAGTGTCGTATCTACTCATGAACTTCCTGATGACATCGGCGCCACTCGCCATGCAGCTATGCGGTCATTCTCAGGAAAACTCCAATCTGGGCCTGCAGTGGCACGTCATTGCTATGTATGCGCCCAGCTTTTTTACCGGCCGTCTGATCACCCGCTTTGGCGCGGGGCGCATCGTGATGTTCGGCCTGTTGCTGACCGGCCTGGCCGCTGCGGTGGGCCTGACCGGCATCGAAGTCGCCCATTTCTGGCTTACTCTGATCCTGCTCGGCGTCGGTTGGAACTTCGGCTTCGTCGGCGCATCCGCCTTGGTGCTGGAATGCCACCGCCCGGAAGAAAAAACACGCGTGCAGTCGCTCAATGATTTCATCGTATTTGGCACGATGGCTATTGGCTCGTTTGCTTCCGGCAGTTTGCTGGCAGCCTACGATTGGGACATGGTGTTGTGGGTGTCTTTCATCCCTCTGATCTTCGCGGTGGTCGTACTGACAATCACATTCTGGAACGGCGAAAAGGTTTCCGGTGGCGCAAGAATGCAATGATCTTCCTGCTTTCCAGGGCTGTGCAGGCTTGCCAGTATCGCGCCTGAACCCTGACAGAAACACGGGGCTGTCCAGCAGATCCTGGAAGCCTCGCTTCCCGTCTCCATCGTGGGAGGTGATGGCATGATCGGCGTGGGCCCCTTCTCCGTTCAATCTATCGTGGTCGGGTGCGCCGTGTTTCTGGCATGGTTCACGGCACGCCGCGCGGTGGGAACCCAAGCCAAAGCACCCCGCAAGGCAGCTGGCGGGCTGCTGCTTGATGCCGTATTCTGGGGTTTTGTGGCCGGGCGCCTGGCGTACATCGCCTGGTGGTGGGAAGAGTATTCAGCGGCGCCAAAGTCCATGGTCGCCATTGGCGACGGCGGTTTCGCGTGGTGGGTCGGGATCCCTGTTGCGGCCGCGTATCTCTGGTGGCGGACACGTTCCATCCGGGGCTTGCGCAACCCCACGCTCACAGGTCTGGTCACCGGCGTGGTGGTCTGGGTCGCTGCCAACAGCGTGCTTTCGCTGGTGCTCAGGTCTGCGCCCCCCATGCCCGACCTGCAATTGATGACGCTGGAAGAGCATCCCGTTACGCTGCATGACTACGCCGGGCGCCCGGTGGTCCTCAATTTATGGGCAAGCTGGTGCCCCCCATGCCGCCGTGAAATGCCTGCCTTTCAGCAGGCTGAAGCCCAGTTCCCACGCGTCGCCTTTGTGATGCTCAACCAGGGGGAAAGCCCGCAACAAGCGCAAGCCTTTCTTGAAGAACAAGGTCTGGCCTTGAAAGATGTCCTGCTGGATCCGGCCTCTTCCGCCATGCGGACACTGCATTCGCGCGGCCTGCCCACCACTCTATTCTTTGACGAGAACGGCAGGCTGGTTGATACCCATCTGGGGGAGCTCACACTGGCCAGCCTTAAAAGCACCATAGCCCGGCGCTTCGATCCCTCACATCGGGCACCTGCGGGTGAAGTTCAACCCTGACTGCCACCGTGCAATAACACCTCAAGGAAGCTTATATGGATGCCTCCCGGCGCGTCCATATAAGTGGCATTCCATAATGCTAAGCTGACTGCTTCGGGGCGGCATGGCCGCAGCTGCAAGCAGATACAAGGAACACCCATCATGACCGTTAAAGCCTATGGCGCCCACGCGGGCGATCTCCCGCTCGAACCCATGGCCATCAGCCGCCGCGCACCAGGTGCGCACGATGTGCAGATCGACATCGCCTATTGCGGGATCTGTCACTCCGACATTCACCAAGTCCGGTCGGAGTGGGCCGGCACGGCCTACCCCTGCGTACCGGGGCACGAAATCGTCGGCCGCGTATCCGCCACAGGTTCACAGGTTACAGGTTTCAAGGCTGGCGATCTGGTCGGCGTCGGCTGCATCGTCGATAGCTGCAGGCGCTGCAACGAATGTGCCGACGGCCTGGAAAACTATTGCGACCATATGGTGCCAACCTATAACGGGCCAACGCCCGATGCACCCGGCCATACCTTAGGTGGCTATTCCCAAAGCATAGTCGTCGATGAGCGCTATGTGCTGCGCATTCATCATCCCGCAGCGCAGCTGGCCGCAGTCGCTCCTTTGCTGTGCGCCGGCATCACCACCTGGTCACCACTGCGACACTGGAAGGTGGGGCCAGGACACAAAGTCGGGGTCGTCGGCATTGGCGGGCTGGGTCATATGGGCATCAAGCTGGCTCACGCGATGGGGGCGCATGTCGTCGCCCTGACCACCTCGGAATCCAAACGCAACGCCGCCCACGCACTTGGTGCCAACGAAGCCGTCGTAACCCGCAACGCCGAAGAGATGGCGGCACATGCCAACAGTTTCGATTTCATCCTGAATACAGTGGCTGCCCCACACGACCTGGATGCCTTCCTGGCGCTGCTCAAGCGTGATGGCACCATGGCACTCGTTGGCGCGCCGGCCACACCACACCCTTCACCCAACGTATTCAACCTCGTCATGAAGCGCCGGACCCTTGCCGGCTCCATGATAGGCGGCATCCCTGAAACACAGGAAATGCTGGATTTCTGCGCCAAACACGGCATCGTCGCCGACATAGAGATGATTCGTGCCGACAAGATCAACCAGGCTTACGAACGCATGATGCAAAGCGACGTGAAATACCGCTTTGTCATCGATTGCGCCTCGCTCGCAAGCTGACACAGCACCAATATCCTTGCGCACCCACCGCTGTGGTTTACGTGGCGACTCCGCCGCGGTGGGGTCAGTTTGCGCCCGGGTAACGCAGCTTGCCATCATCGTCCACCACCGCAGCGCACGTGATTTGTGCAGCATCGACGCGCCCGTCGCCCATGATGTGAAAGACCTCAAAGCCTCGTGCCAGCAGATGGTCCGCGATGATGCGGCGGTGACAGCGCCACCACACCGCCTCTGCACACATGATCGCGCAACGCTGCCGATGGCCTTGCTCAATAAGCTGGGTCAGCCCCTGTTCGAATTCCGGCGATAAGGCGTAATCAGCGTAGTTATGGAAGCTCTTGTTCTCCCAAAAACTGTTTTCATCAGGTGACACAAGCTGGGAACGACCTCGTAAACCGCCCAGCGCAGCAATATGCTCATAATGGATGCCCAGTGCAGCCAAGGCATTCGGCATGAGGTCAGTATTGAACTGCGGGTTCGTGCGCGAACGTGGTACGGTCCGCACGTCCACCAAATGCCCAATACCAGACTGAACGAGCAATTCGGCAAAGGTATCGAAAGCCCGGCTGGAATGGCCGATAGTAAAAAACGCATGCATGCGCAGCCCTCCATAAATTGAATTCCACACCTGTCCGCCACGACAGTATCCCCATTTCATGAGCCCTGTTTCCACCCCAACCATCGGCTATCGCCAAATACTTTGGCTGGCCATTCCCATCGTTCTGGCCAACCTCACCCAGCCCCTCATGTCGGCGGTCGACACCGCAGTTGCAGGCCACCTGCCTGGTGCCCATTATCTGGCCGGCGTCGCCTTGGGCAGTCTGCTGTTCAACTTCGTGTTCTGGGGCTTCGGCTTTCTGCGCATGGGTACCACCGGTGTGGTGGCGCAATACTTCGGCGCCAGCAATTCCAGGTCCATCTTGCTGACCATCGGTCGTGGCGGGCTCATTGCCGCTGGTATAGGAATAAGCATTCTGCTGCTGCAGCGCCCTCTCATTGATGGGGGGCTTGCCTTGCTGGGTGCCTCACACGAAGCCGCCGAACAGGCACGTCTTTACGCCAACGGCAGGGTGTGGTCAGCGCCTTTCGCCTTGTTCAACTACGTGATCCTGGGTTGGCTGCTCGGTTGCCAGCGGGTGCGCATTGCCCTTGCCATTCAAATCATCATCAATATTGTCAATTTGATCACCGTGCTCGGTTTCGTCTACGGCTTTGATTGGGGGGTCAGTGGAATCGGCCGGGCCACCGCCGTCGCCGACTTCAGCGGGGCGGCAATTGGCGCTATTCTGATTTGGCGCAGCCACCGTTCGCAGATCGGAACGCTGCAATGGGCCGAGCTCATCGAATCCGTCGCATTGTGCCGACTATTGCAGATCAACAGCCACATATTCATCCGCACGGTCTGTCTACTCGGTACGATGGCCTGGTTCACACATCTGGGCGCCAAGCAAGGCGATGCTCTGCTGGCGGCCAACGCCATTCTGTTGAACTTTCTCAGCTTCACCGCCTACGGTCTGGACGGGTTCGCTCACGCCGCTGAAACGCTCAGCGGCGCCGCAGTTGGGCGGCGTAATGCCCGGCAGCTGGCGCTGGTCATCCGTCGCTGCATGATGTTGGGGCTAGCCGGTTCCCTGCTTTATGCAGGGGTCTATAGCGTGGCAGGGGCAGACCTCATCCGGCTGCTGACCGATCAACCTGAGATTGCAAGTCTGGCAGGCCATCATTTGGCCTGGGCGATACTTGCTCCTGTGGTATCCATGCCCGCCTACTTGTACGACGGCGTATTCATGGGGGCGACACGGACTCGCCCGCTGATGCTGATCATGGTGGGGTGCTCACTTGCTTTCCTGGCGCTGTCACTGGCCCTGCTTCCTCTATGGGGCAACCACGGCCTCTGGATGTCATTCCTGATCTTCAACGGGCTGCGTGGGCTTGGCCTGGCACTTGCGCTGCGCCCGGCGCTATACCGAACATTGGAAGCGGAGCCGACTTCATAGGCCCCCGCACCCAGTCCTGGCCCCCGCCGGAGCGGCGCATGTCTGCCCATGAACATCGGCAACCTACCATGACGAGGTTTTCGTGTTCAACTGGGCAGTTGCTTTACTCATAAGTAATGTCGACCTAAAGTGATGCCCGTGAAGAACGCCGACGGGTTCCTCGCCTGCCCCTCGATCAAAAAAGGTTACGGTAAATGGTCAGCAAGAAGTGCAAAGTATCAGATCGAACACGGCATACCTCATCGCCGCTTACACGCATGACTGCCAACCTGCTGGGCGCCCTGCTTTTCCTTTTGATGGTCTGTACCCCCTTCACACTCAAGGCCCAACCTGCAGAACAGCTGATTCCCAACACGATGGACGCCCGAGTGGCGGCTTGCATCCATTGTCACGGAAGCGATGGTCGGGCCGGGCCGGATGGCTTCTACCCCCGCATTGCCGGCAAACCTGCAGGATATCTGCTGGCACAACTCATCGGGTTCCGCGATGGCTGGCGACACTACGAACCCATGCGTCATCTGCTTGCAGGTCTGTCCGACGAATACCTGGGCGAAATGGCACAGTATTTTGCCGACATGCGCCTGCCCTATGCAAAGCCGGCGTTGACCAATATCCCTGCCGCCCAGCAGGAAAGAGGCCGCATCCTGGCCGAGTCCGGCGACCCCACACGCGGCATTCCAGCATGCATTTCATGCCACGGTGCTTCGTTCTCGGGCATGAAACCGAATATCCCGGGAATCCTGGGGCTGCCGCGCGACTATATCGCTTCTCAACTTGGAAGCTGGCGCACAGGGTTCAGACGCGCAGTTCAGCCGGACTGCATGGCCCACGTTGCTGACCAGCTCACTCCAGAGGACATTGCGGCAGTCAGCGCCTGGCTGGCTTCACAAGCTGTCGAAGAACCTTATATTGCCGCTGCAGCCGGGTCGTTTCCCCTACCCCTGGAGTGTGGTTCCGTCACCCCCCCTGCCCAGCCAGAAAACCCCGCTACAACGACAGAACAGCTGGAAGTCGGCCGCTACCTTACACTCGCCGCAAATTGCGCAGGCTGCCACACTGCAGCCAATGGCCAGCCCTTGGCAGGCGGCACACCCCTTTCCACGGATTTCGGCACCCTTTATGGCCCAAACATCACACCTTCGTTGGAACACGGCATTGGAAAGTGGACGGCCGATGATTTCTGGAATGCCATGCATCACGGGAAATCGCCTGACGGAAAATCGCTATATCCCGCTTTCCCCTACCCCCAATACACCCGCATGACGCGCGCAGACACCGACGCGATCTACGATTATCTATTGTCGCAACCGGCAGTCGACACCCCCAGCCGCCCACACGATTTGCGCTTTCCTTACACGCAACGCAGCCTGCTGACGCTTTGGCGTGCGGCCTATTTCGAACCCGGTACGCTGGAACCCGACCCCTCCCAAAACGAAGCGTGGAATCGGGGCCGTTATCTTGTGGAAGGCCCCGGTCATTGCGCAGCCTGCCATACCCCACGCAATCGTTGGGCGGCCAATGACCTGCGCAGAAGCTTTCAAGGCGCCAGCATGATTGATTCACTATGGTATGCAACGCCACTGACCGGAGACGCCGGCGGGTTGGGGAACTGGTCGGTTGAGGATATCGCCCAACTATTGCACACGGGCGCTTCCCGTCATGGGACGGCAGCCGGCCCCATGGCTGAAGTGGTAACCAACAGCACTCAGCATCTGAACCCGGCAGACCTCAACGCAATGGCAACGTACTTGAAGTCGCTCCCGCCGCGGCCCGCAGCCAAACCCGCCCCCTCGCCCCCTGACGCCATCATGACGACGGGGGGTCGGCTGTACGAGCAGCACTGCGCAAGCTGCCACAGCGCATCCGGGCAAGGCTCCCCACCCGCCTGGCCGCCTCTTGCAGGCAATACTTCCGTACTGGCGGCATCACCCAACAACGTCGTTCAAATCATCCTGAAAGGCGGCTACGCGCCCACCACCGAGAGCAACCCGCAGCCGCATAGCATGCCGCCGTATCATGGCCTCAGCGACAGCAACATTGCCGCATTGGCAACATTTATCCGTAATAGTTGGGGGAACAAGGCCAGCCCGGTCAGCACGCATCAAGTCACCCCGCTACGGTGAGCTGCAGCATGCCGGAAGCGGCCAGGCATGCCCACCGATATTGGGCCTGATATTACGACCTCTACTGCGGCCCCATGGCAGCCTTGGCCAAACGAACCACAGGGAGCACATTGCGATTCAGATCGGGCCGGGATTCATCAAGCTCATCCAATCGAAACCACCGTGCGTCCAGAGCGTCGTCGGCAGCGACAGGCTCCCCTGAGATCCATCGGCAGCACACCGCGACCAATACATAGTGTTGTAAGAGTTGGCCATTTTCGTCATGGTTAAGAACGTCGAACGCAGTCAGTATCTGGCCGGCTTCCGCTTTCACGCCCGTTTCTTCATCCAGTTCGCGTAAAGCAGCAGCTTCTATCCTTTCACCTGGTTCGATTTTCCCCCCAGGGCACCCCCAGTACCCGACATAAGGCGGGTTGCCCCTGCGCACCAGCAGTACATTTTCGTCCCGAAGGACAACGGCCACCACCGCCGGCACAGGGCGAGCAGCACTCTGACCAGAGACAGGATGATGAAGAATGGTCGACATGAATACCTCCGGCCTTATAACCTTCCGTGACTCACAGTATTAACCTCAGCGAGCTGCAAGCCGCCCTGCAAACAACAATAGGATATGGCTCAAGCCATCTCGCGCAACTGCTTCTGGATCTCGCTTGCGGCGCGCAGACTCAGTGCGGCAATCGTCAACGTGGGATTCGCGGTCCCTACGGTGGGAAAAACGCCACCCCCGACCACAAACAGGTTGGAATGATCGTGGCTACGCAGGTTGGGATCCACAACAGACGAGGCTGCATCCGTACCCATACGCGTAGTGCCCAGTATATGGCCGGCACCAAAAAAATCGGGCGCATGCTGAATCTGCGCTGCCTGCAGCTTGTTGAAAATCTCGGTGTGAAGTTCACGCGCCCACTTCATGGAATCAGTGACATAGTCACTCAGACGATAGCGAATGTGCGGCAGGGGTACACCATGGACATCACGTTCAACAGGGTCCAGACTGATGCGATTCTCGGGATCGGGTTCCTGTTCAGTGAGGGACGCCAGACGTATGTGCCGGGCGGTAGTATGGGCCAGGGCTGATTTCAGCTCCTGACCACGCAAGCCCTGCTTCGCCAGATCAGCCGCTGTGGAAAGGGGCGCCGCCGCAGGCCACGACCAGCCATCATTGCCGATCTCGATGCGCACAGCACTGTGTTCCTTGCGAAACTCGCCATCACGCAAGTTCTCGATACCAGAGGTGGAAAGCGGGCCGCGATAGGGATAGACCGGTTCCTTTGTCAACGCCCACGACAACTGCACCGGATGATCCATCAGGTTGCGGCCCACCTGATCGGAACGGTTGGCCACCCCGCCGGGCAGTTGGGCGGAACGCGATGCGAGCAAAAGACGCGGCGTCTCGATTGCGTTACAGGCCACCACGAAGATCTTGGCCTGAACCGCCCCTTCAGTTTGGTCCCAGCGCCTGAAGTGGATGGCAGCGACCCTGCCTTCCTCTGAGACCTGCAGCCTCACGGCGGGCGAGCGTGGCAATACAGTGGCGCCCGAAGCGATCGCCCGGTTCAGGTGGACGGTGGCATCATACTTGGCCCCGACGGGGCAAACAGGGATACAGCTGGCACTGCCGCAACAGGCGGGGCGCTGATCACGGAACTCCGAATTACGGGCCTGCGGCGTAGAACGGACCTCAAAGCGGCTGCCCTCAAGCGCCTGCGCGACAACCTTGTCCAACCAAGTTGGCGGGATGGGCGGCATCGGATAAGGGCCGCTGCGTGGAGACCCCAGAGCTTCTGTTGAATCACCGGCGACCCCGAGCTCGTTTTCTGCCTGAAGATAAAAAGGCTCCAGTATATCGTAGGAAATCGGCCAGTCCACCCCCCGTCCAAACCGGGACTTAAGCCGGAAATCGGACGGAATGAAACGCGGACAGGAGCCGAGCCAATGCCACGTGGTACCACCCAGAACCTTCAAATAAGTACTTTTAAACAGTTCAGGCCCACCCTGGCGATACCACTGTGTCAGGTTGTTGCTGACCGGATGCATAGCTTCGGGACGCGGCGGGTAAGCACATTCAGGCACCTTTTCCACCGCTTGGTGAAATACCTGCACCGCCTGCCCGCGATCAACGGCATCGCCGGCCTCAAGGATAACAACACGCACACCGGCGGTGGCAAGCCGCGATGCCATCAGCGCCCCGGCGACGCCAGACCCGATAATGACGACGTCGGTGACTATCGTTGCGGACATAGGCGTTACCTCAAGTCGTGGGCGGGTCGCCCCAATAACCCGTTATCCCACCACAGACGCCCGATGGGTGCAGAAAAGGGGCGCTGCCCCAGAGCAGCGCCGAAGTATAAGTCGCAACGACAGGGCTATTGACGGTTTCACATAGGCCCGAAAACCAGGCTGCGACAAGCTCGCCGCCCAGCTGCTGGCCAGTCGCGCCGGATTCCGTTTCATCGGCCAGTCGGGCCAGATCAGGCAACAGCCCTCGCCCCTGAAAAGCGTCGTAGATCACACGTGCCGCCCCCAAATCCAGCCCAGCTGCCGGAACACCAGTCAGGCGCGCCGACAGTTCAACGAAAGCGTCCAGCGTAAAAACCGGCAGAGCCAGGAGCCGCAGAGGGAGACTGGCCGAGAATGCTGCCAGCCCTGCAAACAATACCGTGCGTCGGTCTGGCATGGTGGAGCCCCCCTGGTTGGCTGTTGGCTGGTCTGGATATTAATGCATGAACCACGCAAACAGGGCGATTAAGGACCCTCTGATCAAGTCGAGCGGAAAGCGGGCGCTGTGGATCGGAGCGAGATACAAGGCGCAAAGCGCAGTGATAGCCGTAGCTATCGCGAGCAACGAAGAAGATCGCCCGATTCCACAGATGCACGCGGCGCGGGGACTTGATCAGAGGGCCCTTAACCACTTGTGGCAGCAGCACGGGCCGCAGGCGTCCTTTCCTGAAAGAGAACAATAACGGTAGTGGCAATCATGAAAATGACGCCAGACCAAAGCACCCCGGCTGCCATCCCGCGATCCAGCAGGAAGCCGAACAAAAGCGGGCCCAATACGCCACCGACGTTGAAGCCTGTCGAGACGATGCCGAAGGTGCGGCCCTCAGCCCCCACTGGAGATGCCGCCCGAACCAGCATGTCACGCGACGGTGCGACAACACCAGTAAGAAAACCCACCACACCCAAAGAAAAAATCAACACCACCGCAGGCAGACTCACGCTGGCAATCAGCACGACAACAAGCGCGGCAAGCGCGAATGCAGTGCCTGCAAGAACCCCGTGCCGTTCCGTACGATCCGCCAGAACGCCCCCGGCGAGCACCCCTGCCGCACTGGAAAACATGAAGGCTGTAAGCCCCGTATTAGCCACCGAAAGGGGGACATTGAACCCTTGCATCAGCGCACTGACAGAGAATTTCTCGACTGCGCCAACACTCAGGCTGAGCAACACAAAAAGCACCGTCAAAATAGCCAGCGTCCCCAGAGGGGTACTGATGGGGCGGCTTTGCATGCCCGTACTCTGTCTGGCAGCCGTACTTGTAGAAGGGGCCGGCTCTTCGGCCCCTAAACCCATGACCACAAACGTGACAAACCCTGCCAACGCCGCTGCCGCGAATGCCCAGTTGACCCCTGCTGCCACGGCCACCCCCACCATGACTGGCGGAGCCAGGGCGCCGCCAAGGAATCCTGCCGATGTATGTATGGAAAACGCACGCCCCATTCTGTGGGACTCGATCCCGCGAGAAAGCAAGGCGTAGTCTGCCGGGTGATAAACCCCATTGGCCAAGCCCGCCAGCGCCATCGCAACCAACAAACACGCATAGGTGGGGAAGAAGGCGAGCAGTGCAAAGCTGGCCGACCCAAGCGCAAGCGCGGCCATGAGCATCCTGCGCGCACCGACCTTGTCGACAATAAACCCGAGAGGCGCCTGGACCAGCGCCGACACGATATTGAAAACCCCGATGGCAATCCCGAGTTCAACAAAACCCACGCCCAAGAATGTCGGGAGCAAGGGGAGCAAGGCTGGCACAACCATGATGTGCAGGTGGCTCACCGCATGTGCCATCGAAACGCGGATTAATAAGCCGTTGGACAAGAGTCGCATATCGAAATCTTAATTTTCTTCCAGTGGGGGCCTGACTATCTTGAAAGATGAAGCATATCGGAAGATGGCCTGCACCGACAGAGGCGAATTTTTTACATCATGCAGGAAGGATCAGCGCGCTGAGATCGCCGCGCTAGCGTAAACCGGGGAAGACTCCACTCCAGCCGTCACTTCACGCGCGTCATCCTGCGTGATGAACTGGAACACGCGTTCACTGCAACGCCCATCCCGATACTCAAAGAAATCCCTCATGCGCCGGGCATACGGTTCAGCGGGTTTTCCAGGTGACTTCAACATTAGGGCCAGCTCATACAGCAGTTCATCTTGTGTGCTGCAAACGGGTCCAAAGCCGTCCTTATGATGATCAAAATAGCCTTTTCGCATAAAGTGGCCGCCCCGATAGATTTCCTCTGCATCGAACTGATAGTAAATAATCGGGCGCTCCAGATAAGCAAGCTCAAACGCGACTGACGAATAATCTGTGATCAGCACCGCTGTATCCAGAAAAAGGTCTTGCACGCTGGCGACATCCCGATGGCCCAGCACCTTCACCTGTCGGCTCTTGAACTCTTCCAGATAAGGCTGCAGGTTAGCGTGCGGGAAAAACACAATCTCGTATCCCTTTCGTTGAGCCATCTGCAGGAAGTCCGGGTCGGTCAGCAGGCTACGCCATGCCTTGAAAAAGCCGCTTTGTGCAAAGGCGGGGTTTCGTGACCGGTCGTTGGTCATGCCCAGTGTCTCCCCCACCAGGCTATGGCGCCAGGTAGGCATGATGACGATGCGCCGGGGTTCAGATTGCTGAATACGCTTGCGGACCAGGGCGTCATGCCTGGGCATTCCCGTCAGCCTCACTTCGCGCGCCGTGTAGCGGTAGCCGGTGTCATCCGAAACAATCGATTCCAGTTCGGCCCGGGCCGAAGTTATAAAATGGCGGATGGGCCGATAGTTAAGCCAACCCGAAAGATCATCCTTCGTGACGCCATGCTGCAGAAAGGTATAGCGGAACTTCATGAGATCGCCATAGTGCTCGGCAGGCAGATACTGCGCCACGTAGGGGTCGGCGTGGGACGAAATCAAATGGTCTGCATTAAGCAGGGCCAACCGGTGATTCAAAGAGCCAAAGGCCAGCAGACGGAAACCTTCTTCCTTCAGCCGCTGCCAATCATGTGAAGTCTCTCGCAAGATGAACCATGCGTTGATCTCTGGATGGTGCTGCCTGACATACCGATAGAGATGCTCGGCATTGTCATCGGCTTGCGTATCACGGTCCATGAACAGCCAGGCGTGCTTGAAATGCTGCACATATGGCGGTAACTGGGCAAGCATGCGCTGCATCCGGACGTCACCGGGCAGGCGCTGCCCATTCAATGAAACCGGCACATCGGTGGCAGCCATCACGGTCTGCTTGCTGATGCCAGACAAACTGGCATCTACACGCCTGCCATTGATCTCGACATGCAACGAGGCCAAGTCTGAACAGCGGAACCAGGCGATTTTCTCTCTGAACAGCGTGGTTTCGAAGAATCGATGGGCACGAACTTTACGAGCAACCGGTTCCACGGCAACGGCCCCGACCCGAACTGAGAATTCCGGCTGCGGGCCGCTGTAATAACACCTCAGGCAGACCTCATTTGACCCTGCGTCAAATTCAATAGGCAGCAGCCCCGACACATGGTGGCGCTCGGGATGGCCCAAGGCCAGCATGGCAACCCTGTGTTTCTCGGCCAGCTCACCAAGCTCGCACGAAAGCAATACCTCAGGTTTGATGGCATGCAGCAACTCGGCCAGCAGCGCCCGATAGGAAGCCACCAGATCGTGTGGCACCTGGGCGGCGTGGAGATGCTGGTTAAGCAGGCGCTTAACGTGCTTTGCCAGGTCGTAGGCGATCATACGTGCCGCTGCGCGCGACAGCCCGCCACGGCCACGACGGGCCTGCGCGACCTGCTCAACATGAACGTGCAG
>JBAYOJ010000032.1:0-14327 GCA_041678385.1 Burkholderiaceae bacterium
CGGAATCTGGTGCAGAACAGCCTGCCAAACCCAGGACACAAAGGAATAAAGCCAGCCCACGCCAGCTCTTTACGGCTTGCCTGCCGCCCGAGGCTGCAGTTTGCCGATACATCGGCCTATTGGCTATCATCGTGCATTCTTCCTACCTGACACCGCCATGAACGAGAACAAAGAGAATAACGCAGTCCCACTGCGTACGCGACTGAAGACGTTAAGGGCCGCACAGAACCCGCTCGACAGCAACCGTGGTGCCCTGCTGATACGCGGCCGGCTCTATACCTGGCTGGCCACCAACATTACCCGCCTGCGCGAAGAAGGCAAACCAGTGCCGCAGAATATTGCCGCATTCTGGCCGATGCCCGAAGAACCGCAGCTGCTGCCACTGCTGCGCCAATGGGTGGAAGAAGACGGCTATCAGGTTTCGCTGCCCGTTGTGGTTGCCAACGCGGCGCCCCTGGCTTTTCATACCTGGGACCCGGATGGGCCCATGCGTGACGGCGCCTACGGTATTCAGGAACCGGTGAGCGGCCCTGCCCCTGCTCCCGACATCATACTCGTACCAACGCTGGGCTACACCCGGAATGGTGACCGTGTCGGCTATGGCGGCGGCTACTACGACCGCACGCTGGCGGCACTGAAGGAGTCGGGTCACCCATTCACCAGTATTGGGGTCGCCTGGGCGACCGGCGACTTGAGCGGCAGTGACCATGTCCCCGGGCCCCACGATGTCAGGCTGGATGGCATCCTGACGGACAAAGGCTGGGCGGTGTCGGCGCCGGTATTGCATCCTTAAAACACCCGGCCCCGGCCACGCCGCATAAGGTCAGGTCAGGTTCAGCCCTTCCCATACAGCCAACGTCGCATCCGCATTGTTCAGCGTATAAAAATGCAGGCCGGGTGCCCCCTGATCAAGCAGGCGCTGCGACATTGCCGTGACAAAATCCGCCCCGAAAGCTCGCAGAGAAGCTTTATCGTCACCGAAATCCACCAGCCTGGCTTCCAGCCAGCGTGGGATCTCGGCACCACACATACTGGAAAACCGCGCCAGTTGGGTGTAGTTGGTAATGGGCATGATGCCAGGCACGATGGGGATATCCACCCCCCGGGCCTGCACCCGGTCGACAAAATCGAAATACGCATCGGCATTGAAAAAGTACTGCGTGATGGCGGCATCGGCCCCCGCCTTCACCTTGCCGATGAAATGATCAAGATCCGTCGTAGCGCTGCCCGCCTGGGGGTGCACTTCCGGGTAAGCGGCCACTTCAATGTGGAAGCGGTCGCCGCTGTGCTCGCGGATCAGCGCCACCAGCTCGTCGGCATAATGCACCTCGCCCGGGTGGCGCCCCATGCCGGAGGGCAGGTCGCCGCGCAGGGCCACGATGCGCCGTATGCCCTGTTCGCGGTAGCCATCCAGGATTTCTACCAGTTCAGCCCTGCTTGAGCCTATGCATGACAGGTGCGGAGCCGTATCGCAGCCTAACGACTGCATCAGGCGCACGGTATCGGCCGTGCCGCTGCGCGTTGACCCCCCTGCACCATAGGTCACGCTGACGTAAGCCGGCTTGTGTGCCACCAGCCGGCGTGCTGTATCCGCCAGCTTGTGGCGCGCAGCTTCTTCGCGCGGAGGAAAGAACTCAAGGCTGATCGCCGTATTACCCGTCATTGCACCAACAACCTCGAAAGCAGACCGGAAACCAGGCTATAGATGAGGGCGCCGGCCAGCGCCCACCAGAAGCCCGCCACCTGAAAGCCCTTCAGGATGGAACCGGCAAACCAGAACACCAGCGCATTGAGCACCAGCAGGAAGAGACCCAGCGTCACCACCGTGATAGGCAGCGTCAGCAGTATCAGAAAGGGTTTGACCAGCGTATTGAGCAGCCCCAGGACGAGCGCGGCAATCAGCGCGGCGCCGAAGGACGCCACACTGATGCCGGGCAGCACATAGGCCACGATCAGCAGCGCTATGGCATTCAGTATCCAGACCAGTATGAGTTCCATGGCGTCCTCAATAGCGGTAGTGGTCGGGCTTGTAAGGACCCTCGACAGGCACATCGATGTAGTCGGCCTGGTCCTGACGCAATTCGGTCAGATTGACCCCCAGCTTCTTCAGATGCAGGCGAGCCACTTTTTCATCCAGTGGCTTGGGCAGCACATACACCTTGCCGCTCGCATACTTGTCGCCCTGGGTGAAGAGTTCGATCTGCGCAATGGTCTGATTCGTGAAGGATGCGGACATTACAAAGGAAGGATGGCCTGTGGCGCAGCCCAGATTCACCAAGCGGCCCTTGGCCAGCAGGATGATGCGCTTGCCATCGGGGAAGACGACATGGTCGACCTGGGGCTTGATCTCTTCCCATTGCAGACCCTCAATGCCGGCAACATCGATTTCGTTATCGAAGTGGCCGATGTTGCACACAATGGCCTGATCCTTCATGCGATCCATGTGCTCGCGGGTGATCACATGGTAGTTGCCCGTGGCGGTGACAAAGATATCGGCCTTGTCGGCGGCTTCTTCCATGGTGACGACCCGGTAGCCTTCCATGGACGCCTGCAGCGCGCAGATGGGGTCGATCTCGGTTACCCACACCTGGGCACGCAGTGCGGCCAACGCCTGCGCGCAGCCCTTGCCCACGTCGCCGAAGCCGCACACCACGGCAATCTTGCCGGCGACCATGACGTCGGTGGCGCGCTTAATGCCATCGACCAGGGATTCCCTGCAGCCATAAAGATTGTCGAACTTCGATTTGGTGACCGAATCGTTCACGTTGATGGCAGGGAAGCCGAGCTCACCATTGCGCGACATCTGGTAGAGACGATGCACGCCGGTGGTGG
Organism: Burkholderiaceae bacterium; assembly: GCA_041678385.1. Lineage (GTDB taxonomy): Bacteria > Pseudomonadota > Gammaproteobacteria > Burkholderiales > Burkholderiaceae_B > Yanghanlia. The sequence goes on from JBAYOJ010000032.1 coordinate 2,833, forward strand.
TTTCTTCGGTCACACCGCGGATCTGCGCCAGGCGGGTGGAATACCAATCGGGTGATACGGCCAGGCGCGCGCGGATGGACGCGAACAGCACACGCTCTTCTTCGCTGCCGGGCTTGTCCAGAACAGAAAGGTCCTTTTCAGCGCGTGCGCCCAGATGCAGCAGCAGGGTGGCATCGCCGCCATCATCCAGAATCATGTTGGCATGCTGGTCGGCCGGCCAATCAAAAATTTCGTGCGTGTATTGCCAGTAGTCTTCCAGCGTTTCACCCTTGATGGCGAACACGGGTGTGCCACCGGCCGCAATGGCGGCAGCGGCGTGGTCCTGAGTGGAAAAGATATTGCACGACGCCCAACGGACATCCGCACCGAGCGCCTTCAAGGTCTCGATCAGCACGGCGGTCTGGATGGTCATGTGCAGGCTGCCCGCAATGCGCGCACCCTTCAGCGGCTGGCTGGCGGCGTATTCTTCGCGCACGGCCATGAGGCCGGGCATTTCGGTTTCGGCAATGGCGATCTCGCGCCGACCCCAATCGGCCAGTGCAATATCGGCAATCTTGTAATCGGAAAAGGCGGTGTCAGCAACAGAGTTCATGGTTGGTATCCCGATAAACCCGTGCCGGCGCAGAGAGGTAACGCTGACTGCAGCAAGTCGCTCATCTGGCCCGGACGGGTGAAGATGAGCGCCGTTGAAAACTGTGGAAGATCCCTGAGCCTAGCGGTGTGACCACCGTTGCAGCGCCCCTCAGGAATCTATTATTTTAACGTATTTTCAGGGCTCGTAGCGCGGGTAGCCCTCGTCGATGATGCGTTCCCAGACCGCCCGCTTTTGGTCTTCGCCAAGACGCGACCAGTTGGACACCTCGCCCAGCGTGCGCCCGCAGCCCTTGCAGACATCGTCGACAAGAACGCAAACGCGAACACAGGGCGAGCCAAGCGCCGAATAACGGCCAGGCCCCTGGCCCGTATCCGAGGTCGTCATGCGGCTTTCTTGAGTACCTGGACCTTATCGGTGGCTTCCCAGCTGAATTCAGGTTCAGCCCGCCCGAAATGGCCGTAGGCAGCGGTCTTGGTGTAAATAGGACGCAGCAGATCAAGCATTTCGATGATGCCACGCGGACGGAGGTCGAAGTTTTCGCGCACCAGACGGGCAATCTGATCGTCGGGTATGACGCCTGTGCCTTCGGTGTACACGGTAATGTTGATGGGCTCGGCCACGCCTATCGCATAACTGAGCTGCACCTGACACTGGCGCGCCAGCCCGGCGGCCACGATATTCTTGGCCACGTAACGGGCGGCATAAGCCGCCGAACGGTCGACCTTGGAAGGATCCTTGCCAGAAAATGCCCCACCGCCATGCGGGCAGGCCCCACCATAGGTGTCGACAATGATCTTGCGGCCAGTCAGGCCGCAGTCACCTTGCGGGCCGCCAATCACGAACACCCCTGTGGGGTTGACAAGAAAACGCGTCTTGTCGGTGAGCAGGCCTTCGGGGATCGTCGGCTTGATGATGTGCTCAATGACGGCTTCGTGGATGTCTGGTTGTGAGATATCCGAGGCATGCTGCGTGGACAGCACGACTGTGTCGACTTCAACAGGCTTGCCATCGACATAGCGGAAGGTGACCTGGGACTTGGCATCCGGGCGCAGCCAGGGCAGGCGGCCATCTTTGCGGAGTTCGCTCTGGCGCTGCACCAGACGGTGGGCGTACCAGATGGGCGCGGGCATGAGGTCTGGGGTTTCGTCGCAGGCATAGCCGAACATCAGCCCCTGGTCGCCGGCACCCTGATTCAGCCGCTCTTCGGGGCTGCGATCAACGCCACGGGCGATGTCGGGCGACTGCTTGTCGTAAGCCACCAGTACGGCGCAGCCCTTGTAGTCGATGCCGAATTCGGTGTTGTCGTAGCCAATGCGCTTGATGGTGTCGCGGGCGACCTGAATGTAATCGACGTTGGCCGTGGTGGTGATTTCGCCCGCCAGCATCACCAGGCCGGTATTGCAGAGAGTTTCGGCTGCAACACGGGCGTTTGGGTCTTCGGTAAAGATGGCGTCAAGGATGGCGTCTGAGACTTGATCGGCGACCTTGTCGGGATGGCCTTCGGAAACGGATTCTGAAGTAAAGAGAAAATCACTGTTTTTTGCCACAGAGGTTCTTCCTGTAATTCGCACCGGGTGAAGCCGGGCAGAGGTTTCTGGATTGCGTTGCACCTCTGAGCCCGCGTGGGCAGTGTACTCTGGGCGCGACGCTTTAGCGGTTTGTTTTGCGCCCTTGGAAGGGAGCCATCGCTCCGCAAGTTGTCGGTTAACTCAGCGATGAGTCTGATTTTAAGCGAAAATAGGGTTCTACTCCCACTCACCACGATTTGCAACAGGGTCTTCAAGCACATGGTATTAGTGCTGATCCGGATGCTGGCCGTTTTGCCGCTTCCGGTACTTCATGGGTTGGGGCGCTTTCTGGGCCTCTGCGTCTATGCGCTGCCGGGCCGCTACCGCCAGCGCCTCCGGGCAAATGCCAGGCGGGCCGGATACTCCAGCGCCGGCTTCGCGCGCCGCGCCGCGGGCGAAGCCGGCGCCATGATCCTGGAAACGCCCAAGGTCTGGCTGCAAGCTGAAAAATGTATACGGCGTGTCCACAGCAACGATGATCACGTCGTAGAAGCAGCGCTCGCCGAGAAACGCGGCATTCTTTACCTGACGCCGCACCTGGGCTGTTTCGAGATCACGGCACGTTATCTGGTGAAGTACGGTCCGCTCACAGTCATGTACCGTCCGCCCCGGCATGCCGCCCTTGAACCCGCCATGGAACAATCACGCAACATATCGGGTTTGAATGCCGTTCCTGCCAATATGCAGGGGGTGCGCCAATTCGTCAGGGCGCTCAAGCGCGGGGAAGCTGTCGGCATGCTGCCCGACCAAGTGCCAAGCAGCGGCGACGGTGTGTGGGCCCCCTTTTTCGGCTGGCCCGCCCTCACCATGACCTTGGCCGGCAAGCTGGCACGCCAGACCGGTGTGGCCGTGATCCTGACGGCAGGGGAACGGCTGCCGTACGGCAAGGGCTGGCGCATGCATTTTCTGCGGCTGCCCGAGCCTCTGCCTGAAGATCCCCAGGCGCTGGCAACTCTGATCAACCAATCCATGGAAACGCTGATCCGCCGCTTTCCCGAACAATATCTTTGGAGCTACAACCGCTACAAAATACCGGCGGATGCTCCACCCCGCTCGGACTCCTTTTCCGCATGACCCCGAAAAAGCTTTCCCTGCTACGCGGGCTGTTCGCCTATTTCGGACGCCGCCCTTTCCACACTCGCCGCCGCTGGGCCCGCACGCTGGGGTGGCTTGCGCCACGCCTGATGCGTTCACGTGCCCACATTGTGCGCACCAATCTGGCACTGGCATTCCCCCAGCAATCCAGGCAAGACCGCGAACGCTGGCTGCAACAGCATTTTCGTTTGCTGACCCAATCCGTGATTGACCGAGGCCTGTGCTGGTTTGGCCCGCCCGCCGCCATACTGGAAACCGTTCCCATCACCGGCCTTGAACATCTTGATGTCCTGTTGCGGGAAAAACGCCGCATTATTCTGCTGGCGCCCCATTTCATCGGCCTGGACGCAGCCGCTACGCGGCTTACCCTCTTCCTGCAGGAATCCGCCACCATGTACACGCGTCAGAGCGACCCGGCTGTGGATCAGCTGGTGCGTGAAGGCCGCAGCCGCTTCAACACCGTGCACCTTGTAAGCCGCCACGACGGCGTGCGCGGCCTGATCCGTCAACTGCGCAAGGGCGTACCGATCTACTACCTGCCTGACATGGACTGGGGCCTGGCCGGCGCCGCCTTCGTGCCCTTCTTCGGCGTGCCGGCCGCCACCCTGCTCACCACCGCCCAGATTGCGCGCAACTTTGACGCTGCGGTCGTGCCCATCATGAGCCGCCTGGACGCGGATACCGGCCGGTATCATGTGACCGTGATGCCCCCCATGGCGGATTTCCCTGGGGAAGACAGCCTTGAAGACGCCACCGCCCGCATCAATCGCCTGATTGAAGACTGGACACGCCCCGACCCGGCCCAGTACTACTGGGTGCACCGGCGCTACAAGACCCGCCCTGAAGGCGAAGCCCGCTACTATTAGGGCGGGTTTGATACGGGCACCCTGAGCATGGCCGTATACAACAGCTGCTCCGTATAATGCGAGCCATGATGTGGACCTTCACGAAAATGCATGGCAGCGGCAACGACTTTGTCGTCCTTGACGGCATGAGCCAGGCCATCGACCTGACGCCCGAGCGCGCCCGCGCACTGGCCGACCGCCACTTCGGCATCGGGGCCGACCAGGTCCTGCTTGTCGAAGCACCCTCTCACCCGGAAGCCGATTTCCGCTACCGCATCTTCAACGCCGACGGCGGCGAAGTCGAACACTGCGGCAATGGCGCCCGTTGTTTTGTGCGTTTCGTCCATGAACAAGGCTTGTCGCGGCGCAACCCCCTGCTTGCAGAAATCGCCACCGGGCTGATCACCCTGCACGAGTCTGAATCGGGCGATGTAGCTGTCGACATGGGCCAGGTTCGCTTTGGGCCAGAAGCCGTCGCTTTCAACACCCAAGGGCTGGAATCCACCGCCTGCGGTGACGATACCTTGTGGCATCTGCCCCTGCCCGGTGGCGCTGCCGCCCATCTTTCCCTGGTCGCCGTTTCCAACCCTCACGCCGTTCAGGTGGTCAGCAGCGTTGACGCAGCCCCTGTGGCGGACATCGGCCGCCATATCGAATCCCACGAACGCTTTGCCCATCGGGTAAACGCCGGCTTCATGGAAATTGTCGACCGTCACACCCTGCGTTTGCGTGTCTACGAACGGGGGGTCGGCGAAACCCTGGCCTGCGGCACCGGCGCTTGCGCTGCAGCCATCGCCGGCATGCGTCGCGGGCTGCTGGATTCACCCGTGGCCGTGCATACCCGCGGCGGCACGCTGGACATCACATGGCAGGGCGGTAACCTGTCCATGAGCGGGCCAGCTACCACCGTATTCAACGGCAGCATCGACATTGACGAACTGGTGCGCCAACAAAGCGCGCACCCGCAACCCTGACCTTCATCCCGAGGATCACACTTCATGACTCATCAGACTCTGGCCCCCGAGGACGTTGCCCTCTTTCTGGAATCGAATCCGGGCTTCTTTCAGGATCACGCTCAGATCTTCGCCGCGTTGCAAGTGCCGCACCCTCACGAGGCCAGGGCCATTTCATTGGGTGAGCGCCAGATTCTCACCTTGCGCAACCGCTGCAAGGAATTGGAATGGAAGCTGGCCGGCCTGCTGCACAATGCCAGCGGCAACGAACGCATCAGCAAGCAGCTCATGCAGTGGTGCTGCGACATGCTGGCCGAAGCGGACGCGCAGGCCATCCCGGCACTGATCGTCGACCGCCTGCAAGGCATCTTCGAATTGTCGGCAGTGGTCCTGAGGCTGTGGGATAAGGAAGGCGAGGCCCCTTATGTGCAGGAAGCCGGCGACGCCATCAAGCATTACGCCAGCGCCCTGGCCACCCCTTATTGCGGGCCTGCCGAAGCCAGCCCCGCAGCCGAATGGCTGGCCCCCGACATGCAATCGCTGGCCTGCATCGCCCTGCGACCCGACGGCGGCCGCAACGCCTTCGGCATGTTGGTGCTCGGCTCTGAAGACGCTGGGCGATTCACCAGCGACATGGGCACCGACCATCTCGAAACCATCGGCAGGCTCGCCTCAGCCGGGCTGCAGCGCCTTCCCGATCAATCCGCCGCTGAACTGGCCTGATGAACGCCTTGCCCCCGCCGATGGCCGAATGGCTGGAGATGCTGGGCTCTCAGCGGCGATATTCCGTTCACACGCTGGCTGGTTACCGGCGCGACCTGCAACTGCTGTGCAAGCAGCTCGGCGCCCTGCCGCTCGACCAGGTGGCGGAGGGGCATATCCGCCAGGCCGTGGCGCGACTGCATGCCGCCGGACACCAAGCCCGCAGCCTGGCGCGCATGCTGTCAGCATGGCGGGGCTTTTACGACTGGTGGGCACCCCGTATTGGCCTGAGCGCCAACCCGGCGCACGGTGTACGCGCCCCCAAGGCGGCACGAGGCCTGCCCAAGGCGCTGTCAGTCGACCAAACCCAGTCCTTGCTGGACCGCAACGGCCTGCCCGCCCCGCTGACCGCAGTCGAATGGCGCGACCAGGCCATGTTCGAAGTGTTGTATTCCAGCGGTCTGCGCCTGGCTGAATTGGTCAGCCTGGATCACCGCCATACCCGCAGCCACTATCATGAGTCGCAAAGCTGGGTCGACCTGGACAGCGGGGATGCCATCGTGCGCGGCAAAGGCGGTAAGACACGCAGTGTGCCGCTGGGCCGCAAGGCCATTGAAGCGCTCCGACACTGGCTGCAGCATCGCCCCGGACTGGAACGCAATCCGCCCCGGAACGAAAGCGATGCAGCGGCTCTGTTCCTGGGTACGCGGGGCGCCCGCATCTCGCCTCGCGTGGTACAGAAGCAACTGGCCGAACTGGCCCTGAAAGCCGGCCTGCCCGTGCACGTACACCCCCACAGCCTGCGGCACAGCTTCGCCAGCCATCTGCTGCAATCGGCCCAGGATTTACGCGCCGTCCAGGAATTACTGGGGCACGCCAACATCTCGACCACGCAAATCTATACGCGCCTGGATTTCCAGCACCTGGCCCAGGTTTACGACAAGGCACACCCACGCGCCGGACGGAAATCAGACACCGAATGATCAGGCCTTCACACGGGCCTGACACCCAGCGCCAGCCCCCTTCACATCGAGGCTTCCAGCATGTCGCGGTAGTCTTGCTCGCTGGCGTCCTTGGGATTGGTTTTATGACTGTGGTCTGCCAGGGCACCCGCGATAATGCGCCCAAATAGTTCTTCGCCAACGCCCAGCTCGGCGAGGCCGGAAGGCAACCCCAGCCGCTCGCGCATGGATGCGAGTTCCGGCACCACCTGATCGCCGCCGGCGATGCCCATGGCCTGTGCCAGGCGCTCCAGCTTCGCTTCCTCGACGACGGTAGCGGCACTACTGTTGAATTTAACGACCGCCGGCAGGAAGATGGCATTCAAGGTGCCATGATGCAGACGCGGATTGATGCCACCCAGCGAGTGGCTCAGGCTGTGCACACAGCCCAGGCCTTTCTGAAAGGCCAACGCACCCTGCATGGAGGCGCTCATCATATTCAGGCGGGCGTCTTTATTGCCGGGCTGGCTGACGGCCAATTCTATGTTGGACCAGGCGCGCCTCAGGCCATCCAGTGCAATACCATCGGCCGGCGGGTTGAACAGGGGGGAAAGAAAGGTCTCAATGCAATGGGCAATGGCATCCATGCCGGTGGCCGCCGTCATCAGCGGCGGTAAACCCATTGTCAGGTCGGGGTCGCAAATGGCGCTCTTGGGCACCACATGAGGTGAGATCAGCCCGACCTTGCGGCCGTCGTCCAGAATCAATACCGAGCCACGCCCGACCTCGCTGCCTGTACCTGCTGTCGTGGGGATGGCAATCAAGGGGGCTGTCGCCGCCGTAATGTTTGCCGCCCCACCTTCGATCAGGGCAAATTTACGCAATGGGCCTTCGTGCCGTGCGCTGACCGCCACCCCTTTGGCCAGGTCTATGGACGACCCCCCCCCCACCGCAATCAGGCCATCATGCCCGCCGTCATGAAACTGCGCAGACGCATCGCGTACTGCCTGCTCGTTGGGGTTGGGAGGCGTCTGGTCGTAAACGCCCGCTTTGCCGTCAGCCCCCAATTGCGCCAGCACCCGATCAACGATGCCCGCTGCCCGCACGCCGGCATCACTGACCAACAAGGGGGATTTGATCCCCAGCCTTTCGCATTCGCTTTTCAAGGTTTCCAGCGCGCCGAAGCCAAACTGAATCTGGGTGATGTAATTGATGACCGACATACGTATTCCTAAATAAGGGGTAAGGGTTAATTCAGATCCAGTGGAGGCAGCTCAAGATCGGCGCCCAAGGGTGGCAGTTCGATCTTCACATCGGCGGCGTTTTTCATGAGCTCGGACATGTCGTCCACATGAACCAGCTCAGGGAACACCACCAGAATGCCGATCATGATCAGCTGCAGCACCACAAAAGCCAGGCCGGCACGGTACAGATCGACCGTCACGACACCATCTATCCTCTTTCCTGTGACCTTATCCGTGTAGCTTCTGCTGGGCGTGACCGAGCGCATGAAGAACAGGGCGAAGCCAAATGGCGGGGTCAGGTAGCTGGCCTGCAGGTTGATGGCCAGCATGACCCCCAGCCAGATCAGGTTGATATCCAGCGCATTGGCGGCCGGCACCAGCAAGGGAATAAGGATAAATGCGATCTCGAAGAAGTCCAGGAAGAACCCCAGCACGAACACGATCAGGTTGACCAGTATCAGAAAGCCCGCCACACCGCCGGGAATTGCCAAAAGCAGTTCTTCCACCCATACGTGGCCGTTCACCCCGTAAAAAGTCAATGCAAAGACCCGCGCGCCGATCAGGATGAACAATACGAAAGCGGACAGGCGGGCGGTGGCCTCGACGGCCTGGGACAACAGCGGAAAGGTGAGACGCTTTTTGCCCAAGGCAAGCAACATCGCCCCTACCGCGCCCATGGCGCCGCCTTCAGTGGGTGTGGCAATACCCAGGAAGATGGTGCCCAGCACCAGGAATACCAGCGCCAGCGGCGGCACCAGCACAATGATCACCGCTTGTGCAATGCGCGAAAACAGCCCGAACTTGAATTCGCGATCCGCCAGCGCCAGGCAATAACCTGCAATCGCCCCCAGCGCCGCGCCGTACACTTCCTTATCTATTTGCGCCATGCCGGGGAAGGCGAGGCTAAGCAGATAGTAGAAGCCGACGATGGCCGCAGCGGTGATGCCTATCAACACAAACAAAGAGGCCAGACCAATGGTGCCATCGTCTTCGTTCAGGTGGCGGGCCTCCTTGGGCAAAGCCGGCGCTGCCGTCGGGCGAAACAGGGTGACCCCGAATACATACAAGGCGTAAAGCAGCGTCATCGTCAGGGCAGGCACCAGGGCGCCGCGATACATATCGCCTACCGACGCCCCCAGCTGGTCGGCCAGCACAATCAGAATGATGGAAGGCGGAATGGTCTGCGCCAGCGTACCGGAAGCCATGATGACCCCCGTCGCCAGATAGCGGTCGTAGCCGTAGCGCAACATGATGGGCAGGGCGATCAAGCCCATGGAAATAACCGATGCTGCCACGACGCCTGTGGTCGCAGCCAACAGTGCCCCCACGAAAATGACCGCGTAGGCCAGGCCCCCGCGTATGGGCCCGAACAGCTGCCCTATCGTATCGATCAGGTCTTCGGCCATGCCTGACCGTTCGAGTATCAGCCCCATCAGCGTAAAGAACGGAATGGCCAGCAAGGTTTCGTTGATCATGATCCCGAAGACCCGTTCCGGCAGCGCGCCCAGGAAGTTTTCGGTGAACAGCCCCAGCTGAATGCCGATCACGGCATAGATCAAACCCACCGCCGACAGCGAGAACGCGACGGGATAGCCCAATAACAAAACGACGATCAGGCTGGCGAACATGATCGGCGCCATGTTCTCGATAAAAAGTGTAGTAAGCATCCGAGCTACCTGGAAATTTTTACGAAGTGCGCTCTGATGAGTCGGCGCCTGGGCCTGAGGCCTCAACCAGTTCGTGCGTGTCATCATCCTGCGGGATGTCGGGATCTTCCATCTGGCCGCACAGAATGGCGACACGCTTGATCAGTTCGGATATCGCCTGAATGAACAACAGCACAAAGCCGACCAGTATCAGCATCTTGGCCGGCCAGACCGGCAGCCCCCCGGCGTTGGGGGACGCTTCGCCCAGCATCAGCGACCGCATGGCGAAGGGGTAGCTTTCGTAAATCATCAGCACCGTCAGCGGGATAAGGAAGACGACGTGCCCGAACACATCGACCAGGTCCCGGGTGCGCTTGCTGCGGCCAGCCATCAATAGATCGATGCGGACATGACCGTTCTTCAACAAGGCAAGAGAGGCGCAAAGCATGAACACCGCGCCAAATAAAAACCACTGGGCGTCCAGCCACGCATTCGAGCTGGTCGAAAAGACTTTGCGCACGACCGCGTTGCCCGCGCTGATGACCACCGCGACCAGCACCAGCCAGCCCACGGCCTTGCCTATGATGGTCGTGAAACAATCAATGAAGCGGCTAAGTTGCAATAAGGCACGCATGCTTGTCTCCAGTGGTGCGTGGTGTTATCAGCAGCACCCCGGAGCGACATACAGCCCCGGGGCGAAACGATGTATCAGCGACGCAACTGACGGATGATGGTGCTGTCGTAGGCGAACTCGGACACCTGGTTCCACAAGCTGGCATCCCGCTGGAATGCTTTCTGGCTGTCATAAAACTTCTTGAAGGTCGGGTTCTGGGCCGACAGTTCTTCGTAAAGCTCCATGGCTGCGGTATAGGCCGCATCCAGCACATCGTTGGGGAAGGCGTGCAGCTTCGCACCTGCCGCAACCAGGCGGCGCAATGCCGGCGGGTTGAGGGTGTCGTAACGGGCAACGCTGTCGATATTTGCCAGGGCTGCAGCTGATTGCAGGGCCGCCTGGTAATGCTTGGGCAGTTTGTCCCATTCAGCACTGTTAATGAAGAAGTGCTGCATGGACGTACCATCCCAGAAGCCGGGGTAGTAGTAGTGCGGTGCGACCTTGAACAGGCCCAGCTTTTCGTCATCGGCGGGGCCGTTGAACTCGGCGGCATCGATGGTGCCACGCTCAAGAGACGGGTAAATATCGCCAATGCCCAGCTGCTGCGGCACCACGCCCATACGCATCAGAACTTGGCCGCCCAACCCGGAAATACGGAATTTCAGGCCTTTGAGGTCTTCGACCGATTTGATTTCCTTGCGGAACCAGCCGCCCATCTGCGTCGTGGTGTTGCCGCCCGGGAAGGCAACAACATTGAAGCCACGATAGAACTCTTCAAGCAGCTGTTTGCCTTCGCCATGGTAGGCCCAGGCATTCTGCTGGCGCGTGTTGAGCATGAAGGGGGCGTGCGCGCCAAAGGCGAACGCCGTGTCCTTGCCGGTGTAGTAGTACGACGCGCTATGGCAGATCTGCACGGTGTTGTTCACGACCGCGTCAAACGCCTGCAAGCCGGGAACGACCTCGCCCGCCGCAAACACCTGGATCTGGAACTTGTTATCGGTGGATTCAGCCAGCGCCTTGGACATGACTTCCGCGCAGCCGTAAAGCGTTTCGATATTCTTGGGGAAGCTGGATACCAAGCGCCAGCGGATGATGGGGTCGGAAGATTGGGCAATAGCCGGTGCCGCAATCGCGGCCAGACCGCCCGCCGCAACTGTGGACCGTGCCGCCGTGGTGAGGAATTTACGTCTGGTCGTCATCTTGAATCTCCTGGTTCAGCCTGAATCGGCCATTTGTTATTCAAATCATTTCTGACGTATCGATTTATAGCAGCTTTATCGATTCATCAAACTA
>JBAYOJ010000033.1:0-14182 GCA_041678385.1 Burkholderiaceae bacterium
CAGAAGATGACACCGACTTCTTCAAGCTGCTTGCGGAAGGTGGTCGCCACTGACACCGAGTCAAACACGGCATCGACCGCGACACCAGCCAGGCGGGCGCGTTCATGCAAGGGCACCCCCAGCTTTTCGTAGGTGCGCAGCAATTCGGGGTCGACCTCATCAAGGCTTTTGGGGCCATCGGCCTTGCTCTTGGGTGCCGAGTAATAACGGAGATCCTGGAAGTCAACGGGTGGGAAATGCACGTGCGCCCATTCGGGCGGTGTCATTTCCAGCCACTTCCGGTAGGCGGCCAGCCGCCATTCCAACAGGAATTCGGGCTCATTCTTGATGGCCGAGAGCCGGCGAATCGTGTCTTCGGACAAACCCTTGGGGAAGGTGACCGACTCGATTTCTGTCACGAAACCCGCTGTGTATTCCCGATCCAGGAAGGAGTCAAGTTGATCGGTTGTCGTACTGCTCATTCAGAGTAACTCCATGTCGATGGGCATGCCGCCGTGACTTTGGCCGGCGCCTGCTGTGCAGAGGGACGGCTGGGTTTGAATTCGATGGTTGCCAGGGGGTTGAGCATATCCGCAATGGACACCTGCTCGAGTGTCTTGCGCACCACAGCATTGATGCGCTGCCAGTTGTTGCGGATACTACAGGCGGCTTCGACACTGCAGGCCCCCGGCGTGGCCGTGCATTCGGTAAGGCCAAATGGCTGGTCGTCAAGAGCGTCTATAATGTCGGCGATGCTGATTTCTTCAGCCGCCCTGCCCAGCATGTAACCGCCACGGGCGCCGCGAGTGCTTTTCACTATTTCTGGCTGTGTCAGTGACTTCAGCACCTTGCTGACGACAGGCTGGCCCAAGCCCAGCGTGGCAGCAAGGTCTGCCGCACTGAAGACACGGTCAGGGTCTGACGCCATATGGGTCAGCACCAACGTGCCGTAATCGATGATTTTGCTCACGCGCAGCATTGCTGCCTGTGCTCCTGGGCCTAGTCAATATGAAGTCATATAGTACCATTTTGGTCCTATATACGCAAAGCTTTTCTACGGGAATTCCCGGATGGCAAATTTCGGTGATGGCTCCCGTGCATTCCGCTCATGCATAGCCGTTAATGAAAGGCGATAGTCGGATACAGCGGCCGCAGAATGCCTCCCTGAAAAACGGCTGCACCCAGATACGATTTAGCGCTTAGGCCCGGGCCGAAACTCCAGGAAGAACCCCTACAATAGTGGATTTTGCCCGCAAGCCGGGTGCCGACCGGAGCAACAATGGAAGCCGCCCCGTTTGATCATGCCGCCGTCCTGCTCGCCTGCGCACGGGGCGAGCAGGCAGCGTTTCACCAACTCTACGATCACGAAGCCCCCCACATGCTGGCGCTGTGCCGTCGCCTTGTCCCGGGGGAAGCCGAAGACCTGCTGCACGATACCTTCGCACTTATCTGGCGGAATGCGGATCAATACGATCCGCGTATGGGCCCTGCCCGCGCCTGGATATATAGCGTATTGCGCCATCTTTCCCATGGCCGGCGCATCCGCCGTAATGAAGTCCCTCCCTCCGAGGCCCCGCCCATACCCATGGCCTCCTCGGTTCGCGGGGACATTGGCAGGCTTGCCTCCGGCGGCGCTCCACTGGCTTTTGAGACTGTGGCTCACGCGTATCTGTATGGCGCAGACTATGGCCGTCTGTCGGTGTGGCTGCGGCGCAGCGAATCCGAATTGAGGCGGGTCACCCGCAGCGGCCTGAAGGGGCTGGCAGCATGACGCGGACAGGACTCAGTTCAGCGCCTGATAAAACATCGGTACAACTCGCCGAATATGTCTGCGGCCTGCTCAAATCGGAAGAGCACGCGCAGGTACATGTTCTGCTGAGCCGCGACGATCAAGCCCTTGCGGTGGCACTCGCCTGGGAAGAACGTCTGCTCGCCCTGGTAGACGCCCTGCCCCGCGCACAGCCCGACCCCGCACTGCGCGAACGCCTGCAGCGCACTCTGGGGATAGGCCCGGCGCCCGCCTTGCAACCCCCACCTCAGCCTCAATTGCTGCAGCGCCGGTCCGTGGAGCCAACGGCCCGGCCCCGGCCCGCTACGCCGATTACAGAAACTCCCAATCGTGTTGCACCGACACGCCCTACGGAAGGCAACAGCGCCAGCAGCCGCAAAGCCGAAATCGCAGATGCTGAAAGATCGGCGCCACCCGCATCCCGGACACCTGCCGCCCCCCCGGCGACTGACATACCTTCAACCGCGACAAGCGGCGCTGCCCCACCCAAGCCAGTACCCAGCACCACCCCGCACACAGCAAGCACATCAGCCACCGAACCCGGTGCGGACAAACAGGCTTTCGTCGAACGCGAACCACCCCAACCGCAGGTAACACCGGTATCGTCCCCGGCCACCCAAGCACAACGCCCCAGCCATGCTGACGATTTCCCCGCCAGGCAACCGCATCAAGCGCTGCTGCGCAAATTGTGGTTCTGGCGGCTGGCTGCCCTGTGTGCGGCCGCGGCCGCCGTGCTGGCGTTCATGATGCCGGGTGAGCCTCCGCCGCCACCCGTGCAGATCGTCAAGCTTGCACCGACCCGGGCCGCCATCCTGCAGGCACCCGGCACCAGCAGCACTCCTGCCTGGACAGCCACCCTGGATCCGCAAGGCAATCTGATAATGCAGCCATTGGTGCCGACTGAAGTCCCCACCGGCCACCAAGTACTGCTGTGGACCCGCAGCGCCACCCTGCCCGACCCGCGTTTACTGGGCCGTATAGACCCTAACCGCGCCGTGCAGGTGCCCAGCGCGCAACTGGGTGCACTGGTCGATGATCAATTGCTGGAGATCACGCTGGAAACGGATGCGGATGCGGCACAAGGCCAGCCCAATGGGCCGATTCTGTTCATTGGACAGATGACGATGTTCGGGTCCGAGGCTGCGGCCGTACCCGGCACGGGCGGTAGTGGTAGCGCACCGGTGACCGAAGGCACCATCGGCGCCCAGCCTTGATAAAGGCCGTGCCGGCCCTGCAGCCGTCAAGCGGTCCTTGCAGGGCCGGCATGGCCTTACTGCCCGGCCCAATGTAAGTGGGTGATCAGGGCGTCAGGCCGAAGTCTTCAGAAGATAAAGGGCCTGCGTTCGAGTCCTTGAGCGCGGCGGAAAGCCTGTCGCGGACAGCCGTAAGATCCGACCGCAGCGCCTGGAGTTCGGCCGCACTGAGCCTCACAGCGGCTTCCGGGTCGAAAGCGGCCCGGTCAGTAGCATCGCCCAGGCGATTGCGGGCGCCGCTGATGGTGAAACCTTCTTCGTACAGAAGATGCCGGATACGGCGGATCAAAAGCACTTCATGATGCTGGTAATAACGCCGGTTGCCGCGCCGTTTGAGTGGCTTCAGCTGGGTGAATTCCTGTTCCCAATAGCGCAGCACATGCGGCTTGACGCCACAAAGCTCGCTGACTTCGCCTATCGTGAAGTAGCGTTTTGCAGGAATGGAAGGCAGGTTGACTGGGGTTTCGCTCGTGCTCATTTGCGGTTCTGGGACCATTCTTATCGTGTATGTCGGCCTCAGGCCTCGGTAGCCGGAGTGCCGGCCTGCTCAACGATTCTTTTCAGCTTCTGGCTGGCATGAAACGTTACCACGCGACGCGCGGCAATGGGGATGATCTCGCCCGTCTTGGGGTTGCGCCCCGGGCGTGGCGGCTTGTCACGAACCTGGAAGTTACCGAAACCGGATAGCTTCACTTCCGTGCCGCTTGCCAGTGCTTCGCGGATTTCTTCGAAGAAGGTGTCGACAATATCTTTGGCTTCACGTTTGTTCAGCCCGACTTTTTCGAATAGCAGTTCGGCAAGTTCAGCCTTGGTCAGGGTACGCTCTACAACTATCATGGAAAACAATCCTTCTCCGGTCAGGCACGTTGCCGGGCGCCGTGGTGTTTCATGAGGGTCTGCAGCAACGCGGCCATGCAGGCATCGACGGTGGCGTCGTCCAGCGTGGCGCCGGGGTTTTGCAGCCAGAATCGGAAGGCGAGGCTCTTTTCGTTGTTGGCAACAGAGTTATCGCGCCAGACGTCGAACAGCCGGATATCCCGCACGACGTTTAGGTTAGCATCAGACGCGATTGTACGGGTAAGCGTTTTCAACAAATCCTGATAGCTTGCTGCACTATCCACCCATATGGCCAGATCGCGAATCACAACAGGCTGACGCGAGCGTTCTGCCAGCACGGGCATAGCACCACGCGAAATGGCATCGACGTCGACTTCGAAAACAACGGGTGCCTGGCCCAGTTCGGCCTGCTGTACCCAACGCGGGTGCAATTCACCCAGCCAGCCGACAGGTTTGCCATCGAGTTCTAGCCGTGCGCCCCGACCGGGATGCAGGGCCGGATGGGCATCCGGGATGCATTGCAATGCACTGGCCTGGGTACCCACCAAAGTGTAAAGGTCATTTTTTACGTCATAGAAATCGACAGGCCGTGCCGCGACACCCCACTGCTCGTCCACCGCTGGCCCCCAGGCCGCGCCGGCCAGCCTGTTGGGCTGTTCGATACCCGCGACGGCCAGATCGCCATCACGGACTTCGGCATTACGCAAGAACACCCTGCCCAATTCAAACACCCGCACACGACTCTGGCGATGCCGCATATTGTGGGCGATGTTTTCCACCAGGCCACCTATGAGACTGGTACGCATGACGGCCAGCTGACTGGCGATGGGGTTGAGCAGACGAATGGGGTTGTCTTCGCCAGCATAGTCGCGTTCCCAGGCTTCCTCGACAAATGAGAAGTTGATCACTTCCTGGTAGTCGAGCGCGGCCATACGGGCACGCAGTTCATGGGGCCCGCGCAAGGTTTCCGGGGTGATGCGAATCTGCGCCCGCGCCCGGGGTGGTACGTCGGGAATACGCTCGAAACCATAAATACGGGCCACTTCCTCGATAAGATCTTCTTCAATCTCAAGATCGAAACGATAGCTGGGCGGCGTAACCTCGAAGATATCATCTTCCACAGTGAACGACAGGCTCAGGCTGCTGAAAATACCTTCGACTTCGGAACGCTCAAGCGGCAGACCAAGCACCTTGCGGCAGCGATCGAGGCGCATGCGCACCGGCGCCCGCTCGGGAACGGCAATGCGCTGATCGTCCATGGGGCCGACCTGACCACCGCAGATATCAATGATGAGACGGGTCATGTATTCGAGGTCTTCGATCAGGTTCTTGAAGTCGACACCGCGCTCGAAGCGATGGCTGGCTTCGGAACCGAACTTGTAGCGCCGCGCGCGGCCCATGATGGCTTCCGGCCACCAGAAAGCGCCTTCCAGATAGATGTCGGTGGTATCCAGGGTGACGGCCGTTGCTTCGCCACCCATGATGCCTGCCATGCTCTCGACAACATCCCCGGCAGTGATCACGCCAACGTCGGGTTGCAGATCAACCACCTGGCCGCTCAGCAGCTCTAGTTTTTCGCCTTCCCGGGCCCAGCGTACCGTCAGGCCGCCCTGGATGCGTTCAATATCAAAGACATGGGTGGGCCGGCCCAGCTCGAGCATGACATAGTTGGAGATGTCCACCAGCGCAGAAATGGAGCGCTGGCCGGCCCGTTCGAGACGGGTCTTCATCCATTCGGGCGTGGCGGCGCGTGCATTCACGGCGCGTATCACCCGCCCGGCGAAGCGGCCGCAGAGATCAGGGGCTTCTACCTTGACCGGCAGGCGATCGTCGATGGAAGGTGGTACCGGTTCGAATGCCGCCTTGTGCAGGGGTGCCCCCGTAAGGGCTGCCACTTCGCGCGCCACACCCCGTATGGACAGGCAATCCGCGCGATTGGGCGTCAGCTTGAGCGTGAAAATGGTGTCGTCCAGCGACAGATAGGCGCGCAAATCCTCACCCACAGGCGCTTCGGCTTCGAGCTCGAGCAGACCGGCATGGTCTTGCGACAGGCCAAGCTCGCGGGCTGAACACAGCATGCCGGCGGATTCCACACCCCGCATCTTGACTGGCCCGATCTTCATGCCGCCCGGCAGTTCTGCGCCTATGCGCGCGAGGGGCACCTTCAGCCCCGTGGCCGCATTGGGCGCGCCACACACGATCTGCAGAAGATCGCCGCTGCCGTCGTCAACCTTGCAGACGCGCAGGCGGTCGGCATTCGGGTGCGGGCCGACTTCAACGATATGGGCAACCACGATGCCGGCGAAGGCCGGCGCAACACCGTTGGTTTCTTCGACTTCCAGCCCGGCCATGGTCAGGCGGTGCGATAAGGCCTCGGTGTCGAGATCGGGGTTGACGTAGGAACGAAGCCAGGATTCAGGAAATAGCATGAGGTTCTCGGGTGATTCGGACGATCGGGGCAATCAAGGCAGGCCAGGCCTGCCGGGATGTCGTTCAGCGGTTGAACTGACGCAGAAAGCGCAGATCGCCTTCAAAGAACTGGCGCAGGTCGTTGACGCCGTAACGCAGCATGGCCAGGCGCTCAAGGCCCGAACCAAAGGCAAAACCGATGTAGCGTTCGGGATCCAGCCCGAAATTACGCACCACCTGCGGATGAACCTGGCCTGAGCCAGAGATCTCAAGCCAGCGCCCCTGGTTGGGGCCTGAGGTGAACATCATGTCGATTTCGGCTGAGGGTTCCGTGAAAGGGAAGAATGAAGGCCGGAAGCGCACGCTCAGGTCATCGGTTTCAAAGAAGGCCCTGAGGAAATCGGTATACACACCCTTGAGGTCGGCGAAGGAAATGTCTTCAGCGATCCACAGGCCTTCGACCTGATGGAACATGGGCGAATGGGTGGCGTCGCTGTCGACGCGGTAAGTGCGCCCCGGCGCAATGACCTTGATGGGCGGCTGATGCATGCGTGCGTAGCGCACCTGCATGGGGCTGGTATGCGTGCGCAGCAGCAGCGGCAGCCCGTCTTCGCCGGTCATGTCGACGTAGAAAGTGTCCTGCATTGAACGGGCCGGGTGGTTTTCCGGGTTGTTCAATGCCGTGAAGTTGGTCCAGTCGTTTTCGATTTCAGGACCGTCGGCCACATCAAAACCGATGGAACGGAAAATGGCTTCAACCCGCTGCCAGGCCTGAATTACCGGGTGTATGCCGCCAAACCCGCGGCCTCGCCCGGGCAGGGTCACATCAATGGTTTCGGCAGCCAGGCGTCGATCGAGTTCGGCTTGTTGCAATTGCGCCCGACGCGCATTGAGCAGGCCTTCGACCTGCTGCTTGATGCGATTGATGCGCGCGCCTTCTTCGCGCTTGCGTTCGGGGTCGAGCGCGCCCAGGCTCTTCAGCATGGACGTCAGAGCGCCCTGTTTGCCCAGAAACCTTGCCTTTGCATTTTCGAGCGCGGCCGCATCCTGGGCTTGCGCGAACTGTTCTTCTGCCTGAACGATCAAATCGTCGACCTGGGTTGTCATTTTGTGCCCTTCCAAATGCAAACGGAGCCCCATGGAGCCCCGTTCGCAACTAAACAGTATCGCGGCCGATCAGGAAGCCAAAGCCGCCTTGGCCTGTTCGACCACTGCAGCAAAGCCTGCCTTGTCATGGACCGCCATGTCCGCAAGCACCTTGCGGTCAAGTTCGATCTCGGCCTTTTTGGTGCCGGCGATGAAGGCGCTGTAGGTAACGCCCAATTCGCGGCAGGCCGCATTGATACGAGTGATCCAGAGCGCGCGGAATGTGCGCTTCTTGTTGCGGCGGTCGCGGTAGGCATACTGCCCGGCCTTCATGACCGCCTGTTTAGCAATCCGGAATACATTACCGCGGCGACCGCGATAACCTTTGGCTGCCTTGAGAACCTTCTTGTGACGAGCGCGGGCAGTAACGCCGCGTTTTACGCGTGGCATATTTTATCTCCGTGAATCAGGCGAAAGGAATCATTGCCTTGACAGAAGCGATGTCGGCATCGTGCACCGCCGTGGAACCGCGCAACTGGCGCTTGTTCTTTGTCGTCTTCTTGGTAAGGATATGGCGCTTGAAAGCCTGACCCCGCTTGATGGAGCCACTACCGCGAACCTTAAAGCGCTTGGAGGCGCCTTTCTTGGTTTTCATCTTGGGCATGATGCTTGAACTCTATTAGCTGCACACGCAGGTGGCAGTCAAACCAGACTGACCGCACTTTTCAGACCTGACATCTGCTTGTTGGATTCCCACCCGGCTAGAATCGAAGGCAATAAAGCATGGCCCTGCCGGATGAAAGCCATTGATTATATGATGGTTAAGCCTTGTTTGTCCAACGCTTGGGCGCCAATAAACCGCAAGGCAGGGGCTGCGGCTTCAGCGCACATTCCAGGCGGGACGGAACTGCAGGGCTTCGGCCACATGCGGCAGACGCACTGTATCCGAGCCATCCATGTCAGCCACGGTTCTGGCCGCACGCAGCACACGATGCACGGCCCTCGCCGACCAGGCCCAACGTTCACTAGCGTCGCGCAGCAAACGGCTGCCATCATTATCAGGCACCGCATATTCGCGCAAGGCGCTGGGGCTCAACAAGGCATTCGCGCAACCCTGGCGGGCAAGCTGTCGTTCACGGCAAGCGATGACCCGCGCCCGAACCAGGGCAGAACTTTCCCCAGCGGCCGCATCCAGCCACGAACCCTCGGGCGGTGCCAGATCGATATGAAGGTCGATGCGGTCCATCAAGGGGCCCGAGAGCCGCCTTCGATAAGCGTCGACCCGTGCGGGTGGGCACACACAGGGCTTGCGTGGGTGTCCGGCCCAACCGCAGGGGCAAGGATTCATGGCTGCAACAAGCTGGAAACGAGCCGGAAAAGTGCAGCTCAGTCTTGCCCGCGCAATGCTGACGACACCCGTTTCCAAGGGTTCTCGCAAGGATTCCAGCACAGGCCGGTGGAACTCTGGGACTTCATCCAGGAAAAGCACACCCTGATGAGCAAGGCTGATCTCGCCAGGACGAGGCCAGGTACCGCCGCCAATGATAGCCGCAGTGGAAGCCGTATGATGCGGCGCCCTGAATGGCGGTAACAGGGAAGGCAGCACATCATTCCCCGCCAGACCATGCAGCGCTGCCACCTCAAGGCTTTCCACGATGGAAAGCGGCGGCAGCAGACCGGGCAATCGTTGAGCCAGCATGCTCTTGCCAACCCCAGGTGGGCCGCACATCAACAAGCTATGCCCCCCGCAGGCGGCGATTTCCAGGGCCCGCCGGCCGCCCTCCTGGCCGCTTACCTCTGACAAACAAGGGCCCGGCGGAGTGGTAAGCGATGACGATGCGTGCTGCAATCGCGGCATAGGCTGGCGCCCTGCCAGGTCATCGACGACTTCCGGCAGCGATGTGGCGCCCTGCACCACCAGGCCAGGTACCTGCGCCGCCATGGCTGCGCTTTCGGCTGGCAGAACCAAATGAGAACCGGGCGCCTCGCGCGCCACAGCCATGGCAATGGCCAGAGCCCCCTTTACTGCGCCGAGCGCCCCGGTCAGGGAAAGCTCACCTACGAAGACGCGATCAGGGATCTCAAGCACTGCATCCGATTTGCGGGCAGCCTGGACCTGCCCGGTGGCAAGCAGCACCCCCAACGCGATGGCAAGGTCAAAACGGCCGGAATCCTTGGGAAGGTCGGCGGGAGCGAGATTGACAGTGATACGGCCGGCAGGAAACTCATACCCGCAGAATTGCAGTGCTGAACGCACACGTTCACGGCTTTCGCGGACGCCGGCATCTGGCAGCCCCACGATGACAAACGTGGGCAGCCCTGGGCCGACATGGGTTTCCACCCGGACGGGCTGCGCATTGAAACCATATAGAGCCCGGCTGGCAAGAATGGCCAGTGACATGGATTGGCACTCCCAAAGCTAGGGAATGACAGTATGCGCGCAGGGCTGGGTAAACCGGTGGCGGCCGCACCGGTTCGTGACTTGTGGATACTATCAGGGGACCTTCTGATCAAGCCCCGCGCCGCTCGACTTGAGCCGAGGGCCCCTTGGTATTTACAGCCCGGCCCCGGGGGTGTCCGGCCCCGGCGGCGTTTGTGCTGCTGCCGCAGCACCCTGCCCTGTTGCGGGCTCGCGGCCTTCCAGCTGGTCAAGGCGCGACTCGAGCGCCGTCACCCGCTGCAGCGCCTTTTCAAGCAATTGCGCCTGGACCTCGAACTCTTCACGGGTCACAAGATCCAGCCGGGAAAACGCCTGAGTCATGAACGCCTTCATGTTGCGCTCAATGTCGGCCGCAGGGCTGCGCGCAATCAGTTCTGAAATGTTTTTCTGGAAATCTTCGACCCAGTCGCTCCGGTTGATCATGACCTTCTCCTGTGCTGATAGTCATAGTGTAAGAAAAACGGGCGCATCGCGCCCGCTCTTCTTTTCTTCAATACAGCTGCGAGTGAACTCAGTCGCCCGTACGCGGCTCAGTTTGAGCCTGACTTGCATGCATTCCGTCCCTGTTGACGGATTCCTGGATAGCCTCGTCGGCGCGTGCTGCGCCATCCCGGATGGCCTGGCCGACCTGTGCCATGCGTTCGCCTGTGGCATCGCGCAGGTCACCCGCCTTTTCACCCACGGTATGGGCGGCGTTGCGCGCGGATTCCTGAAATGCCTGGCCGGAAGCGGCAAGCTTTTCAGTCAGGCCCGGTACGGCCGAAGACGAAGAGGGATCCGGCACGCTGCCGGGCACGGTATCAGGGCCCATGCCTGAAGACGGCGCGGCGGGGTGGGCCGGCGCCGGCATTGTCGTACCCGCATCAGGGGCCATGGGTGCGGGCGGCGTTACGGGGTCGGGCGCCGGGGCTGGCGCGGGTGTCACCTGCTCCGCCGGGACGTCGGGCGTCCTGTCTGCCTCGTCCGAGCAGGCGGCCAGCAGGCCGAGTGATACCGCCACTGAGGCGACTGCAAAGGGGGTGCGTCGAATATCCATAACTTCCTCTCTACTTGAGTCGCGAACGCGCGCTGGGTGCTTCGCCGCGATGGGTCGGTATGGGCGGTCCTGTTACAAACCTGTCCCTATTTCGATTCTATAGACGCCTCGGGCGAGTACCCGCGAGCTATGTAAGCTGACATTTCCATGAACGTGTGGCGATCATGCCGAGATTTCCTGCAATGCAGCATCTGCCGGGGCGGCCCTGCCAATGCGGCAGTTAGCGTGCCAGCCAACAGATCGATACAACCCCACTAAGGATGAGATCGTGAGCTTACATTTTGTGGCGTTTAAGCAACGCACTAGAGAAGGGCACCAATTGCGGGCGAACGGGCGGCACATCTGCACCAATTCAGTGCGACGCCGACCGTAGCCCCCCTGAGATTCCCGATTTTTCGGGCAAAAAATTGGCATGAACCTTGCGTTTGAGTGTGTGAACGCAAACCTCAGGGGAAATCACATGAAGCTCATCACGGCCATTATCAAACCTTTCAAGCTGGATGAAGTTCGCGAGGCGCTTTCGGACATCGGCATTCAGGGCATGACCGTCATGGAAGTAAAAGGCTTCGGACGCCAGAAAGGCCACACTGAGCTGTATCGAGGCGCGGAATACACCGTCGATTTTCTGCCCAAGCTAAGGCTGGAGCTGGCAGTATCCGACACCTTGCTGGAACAAGCGATAGAAGCCTTGTGCTCTGCCGCCCACACCGGGAAGATCGGCGACGGCAAGATTTTCGTCATCCCGCTGGAACAAGCCGTTCGCATACGCACCGGCGAGCAAGGCGACAACGCTCTCTGATGACATTTCCCGGGCACGCTGACGCACCACACCCCGGGAGCCAACGCATTAAAGAAAGGAGCCTCCGGCTCCACCCCATCGTGGCGGGATTCCCCGGGCCACCGGACTGATTCTTGCCTCTCACTTTTGGAGCATGACAATGGACAAAGCAGATCTGGCGTGGGTGAGCCTGGCAACCCTGCTCGTTTTAATGATGGCGGTACCTGGCCTGGCACTGTTCTATGGCGGGCTGGTAAGAGCCAAGAATGTCCTGTCCGTACTGGTTCAGGTATTGAGCACCTTCAGTCTGGCCATCGTATTGTGGTTTCTTTATGGCTACTCACTGGCTTTCACGGAAGGCAACGCTTTCTTTGGTGGGCTGGGCCGTCTTGGGTTCAGCGGGATGTACGATCCTTCGACAGACACCCATACCTTGTTGGGCAGCATCCCGGAGCTTAGTTTTGCCGCCTTTCAAGCCACTTTTGCGGGTATCACCTGCGCCCTGATTGTCGGCGGATTCGCGGAACGCATGCGATTCCAGGCCGTGCTGGTGTTTACCGTCATCTGGATGACCCTGGCCTACATCCCCATCGCCCATATGGTGTGGGCACCGGGTGGCTGGCTGTTCGAGCGCGGCGCCCTGGATTTCGCGGGCGGTACCGTGGTTCATGTCAATGCAGGGGTGGCCGGCTTGGTGGGTGCCTATATGGTGGGCAAGCGCCTGGGCTACGGCCGAGAATCCATGCAGCCGCATAACCTGCCTATGGCCATGACAGGTGCAGCCCTGCTTTGGGTGGGCTGGTTTGGCTTCAACGCCGGCTCTGCCCTGGGCGTATCGGGTGCATCCACCCTGGCTTTCATCAATACCTTGCTTGCAACCGCAGCAGCGGTCATGGCCTGGTTGCTGCTGGAATGGCGCTTCAAAGGCCACCCGTCGCTTCTGGGGGCGATTTCAGGGGCTGTTGCCGGCCTGGTGGGGATTACGCCGGCAGCCGGCCTGGTCGGGCCCTGCGGTGCATTCATCATTGGTGCAGTGACGGGCGCAATGTGTCTGTGGGGAGTCAATGGTTTGAAGCGCATGCTCAGGGCCGACGACAGCCTGGATGTGTTCGGCATCCATGGGGTGGGCGGCATTATCGGCGCCCTGCTGACAGGGGTGTTCAATGCCCAGGCCTTTGGCGGCCCGGGCCTGGCCTCGCTGGCTGAGCTGCCCTATCAAATGTGGATTCAGCTTGAGGGCATTCTGATCACCGTGCTCTGGTCAGCCGCCGTTGCCTGGCTTGCATACACCGTCGCGGGACGGCTGGGCGGCCTGAGGGTATCGGCGGAAACCGAACGCGAAGGCCTGAACGTTCGCGATCATGGTGAAACCGCCTACCACTACTGATCAGGCGGACAGTTCTTCAAGATCGATGCGTGCGGCCCGGTTCAGGGCCGCCGCCACTTTCATGCGCAAAGCATTGGAATGGGCATGGCGAATCTCGTTCTTGACATCGGGCAGCTGCTGCGGATGCATGGAGAATTCCTTCAGGCCCAGGCCCAGCAGCATGCGTGTGACCCGGGCATCCCCCGCCATTTCGCCACAGACCGCCACCGGCTTGCCCACCCGATCTCCGGCATTGATCGTGTGGGCAATCAAGCGCAGAACGGCCGGATGCATGGGGTCGTACAAGGCCGACACATCGGCATCGCCCCGGTCTATGGCCAGGGTGTATTGAATAAGGTCGTTGGTGCCGATGGAAAGGAAATCCAGCGCATCGACAAAAGGCTCGATGGCGATGGCCATGGCAGGAATCTCAACCATGGCGCCCACCGAGAAATTGCGCGAATACGCCACATCCCTGGCGGCCAGCTCGCGGCAAGCGGCTTCGATCGCCTGATGAACGGCCCGCACTTCATGCATATGGGAAATCATGGGGATGAGAATACGCACATGGCCATAAACGGACGCCCGCAGCAAGGCACGCAACTGTGCAGAGAACAATTCGGGTTTGGCCAGGCAATAACGAATGGCGCGCAGGCCCAATGCGGGATTGGTCGCAACCGTTACCTCGCCATCCAGCGTTTTATCCGCGCCGATATCCAGCGTGCGTATGGTGACGGGGCGACCCGCCATCGTCTTTACCACTGAAGCGTAAGCCCGATATTGCTCTTCTTCGGACGGCAGGTCCGAGCGGCCCATGAAAAGGAATTCGCTGCGGAACAGACCTATGCCCTGAGCGCCGGCTGCCAGCGCCATTTCGGCCTCTTCCGGCAGCTCGATGTTGGCTTCAAGCTTGACCTCAAAGCCATCCAGTGTGATTGCAGGCGCATCGCGCAGGCCGGCCAGTTCCTCGCGTTCGCGCAGGTAGGCTGCCTGCCGCTCCCGGTATTCAGCCAGAACCTGCTGCGATGGATTGACCAGCACAATGCCGGAGAACCCGTCAGCCACGAGCATGTCGCCGTCGCGCACCAGGCTACGGACATGGCCAAGACCCACCACCGCCGGCACATTCAAACTGCGCGCGACAATGGCCGTATGCGATGTGGGGCCGCCCAGATCAGTGAGAAAGGCGGCAAAGCGGGCCCCTTTCAA
>JBAYOJ010000034.1:0-13446 GCA_041678385.1 Burkholderiaceae bacterium
ATAATAGTTCGCATTCTCATAAGGATTTATATGTCTATCAAGGATGATGAGCGGGCAAAACGTCTGCGTACCCAGTATCAGACAGCCGCCAGACAGAATCCCAAGGCTCGTATTCGCACTCTGGCGACACAATTAGGGGTGTCGGAACTGGAACTGGTGGCCGCAGGGGCAGGGGGGATGGAAACCATTGCCTTATGCTCGCCGCCGCAGGACATCTTCCGGGAGCTGGGTTCGTTGGGGCGCGTAATGGCCTTGACGCGTAACGAATGGTGCGTGCATGAGCGCCACGGCCAGTATCTGGACATTCGCGCCGGCAAGACCATGGGTATTGTGCTTGGGCCGGATATTGATCTGCGTATGTTCTTCAAGGATTGGGCCCATGCCTGGGCCGTGAACAGTGATGGCCGGAAGTCGCTGCAATTCTTTGATCGGGCCGGTATGGCGGTGCATAAGGTGTATTGCACGCAGGATTCCAATGCAGCCGCCTGGGATGCCCTGGTGGAACGTTATACCGAAAGCAACCCTGTCTGGCCCGAAGTTGGGCCGCTATCACCCGCTGAAGATGATCTCGCGGAGGTTGCCCCTCCGGCCCTGCGTGACGAATGGAAGGCCATGCAGGACACCCATGAATTCTTCGGCCTGCTCAAACGCCATCGGGTGGCACGGCTGACCGCTCTGCGTGATGTAGGCGCCGATCTTGCCCAGCAAGTCCCCGTGGAAACCGCCGAACGCATGCTTAATGATGTGGCGGGGAATGACATCCCCTTCATGTGTTTCGTCGGCAACCACGGCATGATTCAGATCCATTCGGGCCCGGTGAAAGCACTGCGGCGCACGGGGCCCTGGTTCAATGTTCTGGAGCCGCATTTCAATTTGCACTTGAACACCCAGGCCATCGCTGCCGCATGGGTCGTCAACAAACCTACTGCCGATGGCTGGGTCACCTCGCTTGAATGCTTCACATCTGAAGGCGAAATGATCGTCCAGTTCTTCGGTACTCGCAAACCTGGTCAACCGGAGCTCTCGCAATGGCGCGGCTTGCTGGAAAGTTATTGTCCGATACCACTGGCGGCATGATGCTGCGGGTGTTGGCTGTCCTGCTGGTGTTGCTGTTGATATCACCGCTGGCAGCGGCTGCCGAACGAGTCATCAGCCTGGGCGGGACCGTCACGGAAATCGTTTACGCCTTGGGGGAGGGGGACCGTCTGGTCGCCGACGATGCCTCCAGTCTGTATCCGCAGGCTGCCACACAACTGCCCCGCGTGGGCTATTACCGCAATCTGTCACTGGAAGGCGTATTGTCGTTGCGGCCGGATCTGCTGATTGTTTCTGAAAACGCCGGGCCGCCGGAAGTGCTGGAGCGTGTGCGTACCATGGGGGTACGCGTCGTTACCGTCTCCGATCAGCCGGGTATTGATTCGCTGTATGCAAGAGTGAAAGAGGTTGCGGCTGCTCTGGGCGCGGTGGATGCCGGCAGTAAACTGCAGGCGCGCATTCGTGCCTCGCTGGAACGCGTGGCGGCCGAGTCCGGCACGCCGCGCCGGGCCCTGATCGTGATCCATCGTGGCGGTCCGCTGATGTCGGCCGGAGCCGGTACTTCCGCCAACGCCTTGCTCGCGCTTGCCGGTCTCGAGAATGTTGCCGCGAACTCGCAGGGATATAAACCCCTGTCAGAGGAAGCCATGGTGGCTTTGGCTCCAGAGATCATCATCACTACCACGACGTCCGCGGAAAGCGCCGGTGGTCTGCCGGCATTTACAGCCCGGCCTGGCGTGGCAGCCACCCCGGCGGCGGATGCCCGCAGGGTCGTCGCGGTAGACGATTTATTACTGCTGGGCATGGGGCCGCGTGTCGCTGAGGCGGTCGGGTTGCTGCGGGAAGCCTCGAACTGAAATGCAGGTATTGCGGCATCCTTTGCGGCGGGGCTGGCGCGCATTCCTGGGCGCACAAGTGACCCGACCTCTGGTCGTGCTGGCCGGCGTGACGGCGACACTGATACTTGCCCTAGCAGCTTCTGCCATGAGCGGGGCAGTCGATATTCCCTGGAAGATACTGCCCGCCATTGTGTGGGGGCCATCCGACGACGTGCCTTCGATGCTCAGGCGGGTGTTGCTCGACATCCGCTTGCCGCGCGTGCTCTTCAGCGCCGTGGTGGGTGCCGCGCTGGCGGTAACGGGGGTCGCCATGCAGGCGCTGTTCCGCAACCCTTTGGCAGAGCCAGGTCTGGTCGGCATTACCTCGGGCGGTGCGCTGGGCGCCGTCACGGCCATCGTCCTGACTGCAGGCAGTTTCGTGTTGATTGCCATCGCCGCTTTTATCGGCAGTCTTCTGGCCACGTTTCTGGCTTATTTGTTGGGCAGGCGCCATCCCGGCATGGCGGGGCTGTTGCTTGCGGGTATCGCTGTGAACGCCATCGCAGGCAGTGGTATCGGCCTGCTCACTTACGCAGCTGACGACCGGCAATTGCGCGACCTCACCTTCTGGAGCCTGGGCAGCCTGGCCGGAAGCACTTGGCAGTTGGTGGCTTTCCTGGGGCCGTGGACACTGGCTTTACTTACCTGGCTATGCCTGCAATGGAAGGCACTCAACGCTTTATTGCTGGGCGAACGCGAGGCCGCACATCTGGGCTATGCCCTCAAGCCCTTGCGTCGCCAGTTGATGGTCGTTATTGCACTGGTGGTGGGGCCGTTGGTGGCCGTGACTGGCGGCATTGGCTTCGTCGGGCTGGTCGTGCCACACCTCGTGCGCATGGCCCTGGGGGCTCACCATCGTTATTGTCTGCTGGTTTCCGCCGTGGGAGGGGCGCTTTTGCTGGTGCTTGCCGACTGGCTGGCACGGGTGGCCGTCATACCCGCTGAACTGCCCATAGGCTTGGTTACCAGCCTTATCGGCGGCCCTTTTTTCCTCTGGCTGCTGCTGAGAGTGCGCAGCACTGCCGCATAAATTGTTGTCTATGCAGTGAGCAATCTGAATCCTTCCCTACACTGCGCGCCCGGCATTTCCTGCCGTCGTCTTTCCATGCTGCGTGGGGGCGTGCGTGTGCTCGATAAGGTCTCGATCGACCTGCATCCCGGCGAGATGCTGGGTATTCTGGGTGCGAATGGTGCCGGCAAGTCTACGCTGCTGTCCACTCTGGCCGGTGAGCTGAGCATTGACCCTGCGTTGCATACGCGCTGTCCGGTGATGGTCAATGGGCAAGATCTCGTAAAGATGCGGGTGGCCGAACTGGCGCGCGTGCGCGCCGTTCTCCCACAGAAACCTGGCCTGGCTTTTGATCTGGGTGTGGACGAAGTCGTCTCCATGGGCCTGTATCCCTTTCCTGAGTTGTCCCGCCAGCAGTGCAGCACCCTGCTGGACAAGGCGATTGCACAGGCGGACATCGCCCTATTGTGGGGTCGCCGCTATCCCGAGCTTTCGGGTGGGGAACAGCAGCGCGTGCAGTTTGCGCGCACCCTGGCGCAGCTGCTCGCTGCCGTTCAGGTCAACGGGCAAGCTTGCTACCTGCTGTTGGACGAACCCTCCTCAAGTCTGGATCCCGCCCATCAGCATGGCTTGCTGCGAGCCGCCCGCCAGGCGGCGGATAAAGCGGGGGCTGGAGTCCTGATCGTATTGCATGACGTAAACCTGGCGGCCCTGTATTGCGACAGGCTGGCGCTCATGGCAGGCGGCGGCATCCTGGAATGTGACAAACCTTCCGCAGCCCTGCGACCGGAATTACTGTTGCAGGTGTATGGGGCGCCTGCGCATGTGCAGGCACACCCCGTGCATGCCGGTGTGCCCCTGGTCGTGTTTCTCTAGGGCCCCCCTGATCAAGTCGAGCGGGAAGCGGGCGCTGTGGATCGGAGTGAGCTGCGAGGCGCAAAGCGCAGTGATAGCCGTAGCTATCGCGAGCATTTGCAACGAAGCAGATCGCCCGATTCCACAGATGCGCGCGGCGCGGGGACTTGATCAGGGGGGCCCTAGGCAATACATGCAAACTTATCGGTTATTCTTCGACCTACGATGAATAAACCACCTTATCCCCATCCGCTCATTGCGCGCGAAGGCTGGCCTTTTCTTGCCGGCATCGTCATCATTTCCCTTCTTGTCACCATCTGGTGGCCGGGGGTGTCCGTTGTTTTCTGGCTGCTGTCGCTATTTGTACTGCAGTTTTTCCGCGACCCATCCCGGGTGGCGCCTCAGGGCGATTTGGCTGTGCTGTCACCGGCGGACGGTCGTATCGTGGCGGTTGAAGAAGTCCACGATCCCTATGCCGATCGCGACGCCATCAAGATCAGCGTATTCATGAATGTGTTCAATGTTCACTCCAATCGCGCGCCTGTCAAAGGCGAGGTCATGAAGGTGAACTATTTTGCGGGCAAGTTCTTCAATGCGGCACTGGACAAGGCATCGCTCGAAAACGAGCGCAACGCCATGGTGGTCCGCACCCCCGAAGGCCATGTGGTGACCGCCGTGCAGGTGGCCGGCCTGATTGCCAAGCGCATACTTTGCTATGCCAAGCCGGGCGACGAGCTTTACGCAGGCCAGCGGTATGGTTTCATCCGTTTCGGTTCGCGGGTGGACGTCTACCTGCCGCCGGGTTCGCGCCCCAGGGTTGCCATCGGTGACAAGGTGCAGGCCACCACGACGCCACTGGCCGACCTTCCTGCTGCCATCACAGACCAAAAAGGCTGAGCCTATGCATAATCTTCCGCCTGAAGATCCCAAACGCCGTCGTGGCATCTATCTGTTGCCCAACGCTTTTACGACCGCCAATCTGTTTGCTGGCTTTTATGCGGTGGTTCAAGCGATGAACGGGCGTTTCGAGATGGCGGCGATTGCGCTGTTCCTGGCAATGGTCTTTGATGGCATGGATGGGCGGGTTGCGCGGCTTACCAATACGCAGTCGTCCTTCGGTGAACAATACGATTCCATGGCCGACATGATTTCTTTCGGTATTGCACCGGCATTGGTCATGTATACCTGGGTCCTGCAGGGTCTGGGGCGCTGGGGCTGGCTGGCGGCTTTCGTCTATGTAGTAGGTGCCGCACTCAGGCTGGCGCGGTTCAATACT
The DNA here is from genome assembly GCA_041678385.1 of Burkholderiaceae bacterium. Lineage (GTDB taxonomy): Bacteria > Pseudomonadota > Gammaproteobacteria > Burkholderiales > Burkholderiaceae_B > Yanghanlia. The sequence goes on from JBAYOJ010000034.1 coordinate 5,054, forward strand.
AATATTGCCATCGTTGACAAGCGTTTCTTTCAGGGCTTGCCCAGTCCTTCGGCCGCAGCCCTGATGGCGGGTTTCGTCTGGCTGGCCGTTGACAACAAACTGTCGCTCTCGGCAAATACGGTTCCCTGGATCGCTTTCACCCTGACCGTCTACGCCGGTCTGGCCATGGTGAGCAATGCACCGTTCTATAGCGGGAAGTCCTTTGCCTTGAGCCGTAGTGTGCCGTTCTGGGTGATGCTGGTGCTGGTTGGGGCGTTCGTGTTCGTATCCGCGAACCCACCCCTGGCGCTTTTCGGCCTGTTTGTGCTTTATGGGCTGTCAGGCTGGGTGATCATGGCCTGGCGCTGGAAGCGGGCCCGTGATCTGACCCGTCTGCGCAGTGACAGCATGCAGGAGGACAGCACGGCGGCGAGTGAAGGGGAACGTGGCGACAAAACGCCCCCCGGAGAAGCACCACCACGCTGAATTATGTGGCCACCCGCAGGGGTGGCCGGGCTACCATGCGGGAAACTCCACCGGTTCGAACATGGGGTCGGGGCCGGGGTGCAGGCGGGTGACCTGGCCCTCTTCTGAAAGATAGACGTGCATCAATGAATTCCACGCCCCTGCCTGACGGTAGCGGTAGCTCCATACCCGATGGCGGGAACTTGGCAGCCCGACCACTGAAATTTCCGCCGGAGGCCCGAAGGCGCATTGCAGACGCTGAATATCCCATGTTCCGGTTTTCACCTGTTCAAAAGCGGCGTCGGTCAGAGTCTGTTCGATCGGACCCACCCGGCCATCAGCTGTAATCGTTGTTGCCCAGGCGTATTGACCCATGGGGGCAGTGCTCCATACGGCATGGCGCGTACCGTCAGGCATGGCGCATTCAATGGTGGGGTCGCCATACTGTGCCCGCACTTCTGCCATCGCGGTGCCCGGGGGAATATCTTTCATGGTGCCGCAGGCCACGATCATGCCAAGGGTGCTTGTGGCAAAAAGCAAACGAAGCAGGCGCCGCGCCTGTTGCATGCCGGCCTGAGGGGAACGGGGTGGTGACATGGCTAGGGTTCCTTGCGGGGGCGGTTTCATCACGGATATGGAGGGATTTTGATCCATATCGGGGCGGGATGCCAGCCGCGCAAGAGAACGCGACGCAGTGTATAATTTTCTTTTTTCGCACGCTAGGGCACCTCGGCCCTCGCGCAAGTTCACTGAGGTTAAAAATGGCAGTTACCGACATCAACAAGTCTGAAATCGTTTCACAGTTCCAACGTGCTCAAGGCGACACGGGTTCCCCTGAAGTACAGGTCGCGCTACTTACCGCTCGCATCAACGAGCTGACAGACCACTTCAAGGCACACAAGAAAGATCACCACTCTCGCCGCGGCCTGCTGCGCATGGTCAGCCGCCGTCGCAAGCTTCTCGATTATCTCAAGGGCCGCAGCCCTGACTCCTATCGCACACTGATCGAAAAGCTCGGTCTGCGTAAGTGATACCAGGGGCTGGTTCCCCAGGATACAACCGTGGGCGTTACGATTTCGGTCGTAGCGTGCACGGTTTTTTTATTTTTAAGGAAAAATAATGTTCAATAAAGTGAGCAAATCGTTTCAGTACGGTCAGCACACTGTGACGCTGGAAACCGGCGAGATTGCTCGTCAGGCGTCGGGTGCGGTACTGGTGACAGTGGATGACACTTGCGTGCTCGCAACCGTTGTTGGCGCCAAGAATGCCAAACCCGGTCAGGATTTTTTTCCTCTGACCGTTGACTATGTTGAAAAGACTTATGCGGCTGGCCGCATCCCTGGCGGTTTCTTCAAGCGTGAAGGCAAGCCGTCCGAAAAAGAAACCCTGACTTCCCGGCTCATCGACCGTCCGCTGCGCCCGCTGTTTCCGGAAGGTTTCTACAACGAAGTGCAGGTTATCCTGCATGTGGTCTCCGTAAACCCCGAAATCGATCCCGATATCCCCGCCATGATCGGTGCTTCGGCCGCCATGGCAATTTCCGGCCTGCCCTTCAATGGCCCCATCGGTGCTGCGCGCGTTGGCTATGTCGGGGGCGAATATGTGCTCAACCCCACGACGGCCCAGTTGCAGAATTCGTCCATGAATCTTGTCGTGGCGGGCACTGAAGAGGCCGTGCTGATGGTCGAATCCGAAGCTCGTGAATTGTCGGAAGAAGCCATGCTGGGTGGCGTGATGTTTGGTCACGAGCAGATGCAGGCAGCCATCAACGCCATTCACGATCTGGTGGCCGAAGCCGGTAAGCCTGAGTGGGACTGGCAGGCCCCCGCCCGAAACGACGCGCTGCATACAGCCGTTGCCTCCGCCGCTCAGGACGCGCTCAAGGCAGCCTACCAGATTCGCAGCAAGCAGCAGCGCACTGCCGCTCTGCGCAATGTTTACACCGACGTCAAGGCCAAGCTGGCCGAGCACGCTGCCGCCAAGTGTGAAGATGCCCCCGATGCGGTCGAGGTCGAGAACATTCTGTTCGACCTGGAAGGTCAGATCGTGCGTGGCCAGATCCTGAATGGTGAACCTCGCATTGATGGCCGCGACACCCGTACGGTACGCCCCATCAGCATTCGCTTGGGCGTGCTGCCGCGTGCTCATGGCAGCGCTTTGTTCACGCGCGGTGAAACCCAGGCATTGGTTGCCGCCACGCTGGGTACCAAGCAGGACGAACAGATCATCGATTCCATCATGGGCGAATCGCGTGATCGCTTCATGCTGCATTACAACTTCCCGCCGTTTTCCACCGGGGAAACGGGCCGCTTCGGCTTTACCAAGCGCCGTGAGATCGGTCACGGCCGTTTGGCCAAGCGGGCGCTCTCGCCGCTGCTACCGCCGTCTGATGAGTTCCAGTACACCATCCGCGTTGTGTCCGAAATCACCGAATCCAACGGTTCGTCGTCGATGGCGTCAGTCTGCGGCGGCAGCCTGGCCATGATGGACGCCGGCGTCCCCGTGGGCGAGCACGTGGCGGGTGTGGCCATGGGTCTGATCAAGGAAGGCGGCAAGTTCGCCGTCCTGACTGACATCCTTGGCGATGAAGATCATCTTGGCGATATGGACTTCAAGGTGGCTGGCACCGTCAACGGCATCACGGCCTTGCAGATGGATATCAAGATCCAGGGCATTACCAAAGAGATCATGCAGGTTGCGCTGGCGCAGGCCCGTGAAGGCCGTCTGCATATCCTCGATGCAATGCAACAGGCCATCGAAGGTTCACGCACCGAACTGTCCGAATTTGCGCCCCGCATGCTTACGCTCAAGATCAATCCGGAAAAAATCCGCGATGTGATCGGCAAGGGCGGTGCCACCATTCGTGCGCTGACTGAAGAAACCGGTACTCAGATCGACATCAATGATGATGGCAATATCACCATCGCCAGCGCCGATCTCGATAAGGCTCGCGAAGCCGAGCGCCGTATCAAAGAACTCACCGCCGACGTCGAGGTCGGTGAAGAGTACGAAGGCCCCGTGCTGCGTCTGCTCGATTTTGGCGCCATCGTTCAGGTCTTGCCCGGCCGCGACGGCCTGCTGCATATTTCGGAAATCGCCAACTATCGCATCGCCAACATCAACGATGTGCTCAAAGTTGGTCAGATCGTCCGCTTCAAGGTCATCGAAGCCGATGACAAGGGTCGACTGCGCCTTTCCATCAAGGCCATAGGTGGTATAGAAGCTCAGCAGGGCGAAGGCGGCGGCAACGCCGAAGCCTGAGCCGTCTGATCCAGGGTGTCCGCCATCTGCGGGCTGCCCTGAATCACAACTAGGCGTCCCGGCGACTTGCTCCAGGGGCGCCTTGTCATATAATCGCTGGCTGCCCTGCGATTTCATATCGTCAGGGTGGCAGTCATCACGCCCGAGTGGTGGAATAGGTAGACACAAGGGACTTAAACAATTTGAGCCCTCAAGGGGAAACCCCTGAGGTGTAGCCCGTCAAATTCGGCGAACGCCCTGGGTGCTCCGGCACCCGCGCCAACGCCGAGCCAAGCCTGGCCTAGTGGCCAGGAAGGTGTAGAGAGCAGACGGCGGGCACCTAAAGCCAAAAGGCCATGGTGAAGGCGTGCTCCAGCCCACGAACAGTGCGTACGCACTGGCGGTGAAAGCCGAAGTGGGAAGAAAATCCCTCGCCGCAAGGCGTACCGGTTCGATTCCGGTCTCGGGCACCATCGCCTGTTCCAGGTGGATACAGGTAGCATGATCCATATGATCACCATACGACAAGCCACCATTGAAGATGCGTCCATCGTGGCGCATTTTGTCGACTTATTGCTCTGCGAACTCAGTGGAGGGCCTTCCAGGCTCGCTGAAAGACAGGACACCACCGCACAGCTGCTGAAGCAGGGCGACAAGGTAGCGGGTTTTCTCGCTCATGACGGGGGCGACGCCGTTGGCGTTCTGCTGGTTGCTGAAAACCATGCAGTCTATGCAGGTGGGGCGTTCGGCGTTATTACCGAGCTCTACATCGCCCCCGAAAGCCGGTCTTCCGGTGTAGCGCAACATCTCATTCAGGCCGCCCAGGCATACGGGCGCGAACGTGCCTGGCCCTACTTGGAAGTGGGCGCCCCTCGGCAACCCCAGTGGGAGCGCAGCCTCAAGTTCTACATCCGGCAGGGCTTCAATGAAATCGGGCCGCGGCTCAGGCTTAAGACTTGAGCGAAACACCACGAATATCACTGCAAACAGGGTTATGGAGCGCCCGATTTTCCGCGACGACGATGGCATGTGTTAGTTTATGCCTCATGTGTGGCGGCCCGGTGTTTTATCCCGTCCTTCATGGGAATCCGGTCTGGCCATAGGAAAGAGGTGATGGAAGAAAAACTCAGACTTGATAAATGGCTGTGGGCGGCGCGTTTCTACAAGACACGAGCCCTGGCTGTGGCTGAAATCGGTAAAGGTCGGGTCCTGGTCAACAGCCAGCCCGCCAAGCCGGCTCGCGAAGTCGGGCCGGGTGATCTGGTCAGTGTGCGCAAGAACGACCCGCCCATCGAGGTCAGGGTGCAGGCCATCAGCCGTGTGCGTGGCCCGGCGCCCGTGGCTTCGCAGCTCTACGAAGAAACCGATGAAAGCGTCGCTAGACGTGCGCATGCAGCAGAAATGCGCAGGCTGGCACCTGAGCCTTCGCACGACTATGACGAAGGCCGCCCAACCAAGCGTGACCGCCGCATTCTGGCTGCCATCCGGGGAAAGTGAAGCGTGGTTCTGCTATAAAACGACAACCGTATTTTTGCAGAGAGAGTATGTCGATTCAAATATTCAGCCGTTGCGGCGTGGCATTGTTTGTAGCGGCCATCATGGCCGGCTGTTCTTCAACCAACCCGGGTGCTTCATACGAAGGCGGCGACGCTCGTGTTGTCACCACCAGTCTGGAATGCAGGTGGAACCGCAGTAGTTGCATTTACGAGGGGCGCTATGAGCCGGGTGAGCGGGATTATGCTGAAGACGAGGCCCGGCGGCTAAATCAGGCGTCTATCGAACGTTTGCGGCGAGTGGGAAGGTAAGCGCGCAACCCGGTAGGGCAGGCCAGGGTGAGGCCCTGGCGGAAGCGGTGAGATTCGAACTCACGAAGGGTTGCCCCTTGCCGGTTTTCAAGACCGGTGCCTTCAACCACTCGGCCACGCTTCCTTGGAAAGTCCAAAAGTGTAGCGTATGTCGGCCCGGTTGTGGGCTTTAAGGTCATAATAGCTGTTTTGCCGTTACAAATTCGAGTTAGGAGTCGACATGAAAGCAGTGGAAATCTCGCAGCCTGGCGCGCCCGAAGTCCTCAAACCGGTCGAGCGTCCCATACCGGAACCGGGGCCAGGCGAGGTTCTCATCAAAGTGTCAGCCGCTGGGGTGAATCGTCCCGACGTATTCCAGCGTCAGGGGGGCTATCCGCCCCCACCCGGGGCTTCCGACCTTCCCGGGCTCGAAGTGGCTGGGGAAATCGTTGCCGGTGACGCCCAGGCTGGCGGTTTCAAGGTGGGTGACAAGGTGTGCGCTTTGGTGGCAGGCGGTGGGTACGCAGAATACTGCACCGCACCGGCCGAACAATGCCTGCCCATCCCCGCCGGCCTGAGCGAAATCGAAGCGGCTGGTCTGCCCGAGACCTATTTCACGGTCTGGAGCAATGTGTTCGATCGTGGTCAGCTGTCGGCGGGTGAAACCTTGCTGGTGCACGGCGGTGCCAGCGGTATTGGGACGACGGCCATTCAGTTGGCCAAGGCCATGGGCAATAAAGTATTCGCTACCGCAGGTAGCGATGAGCGTGTACAGGCCATTGAGGCGCTGGGTGCAGATCTGGGCATTAATTACCGCAGTCAGGATTTCGTCGAGGAAGTAAAACAGGCTACCGACGGCCGCGGCGTTGATGTGATCCTGGATATGGTTGCCGGGCCCTATGTCGCCCGCAATATCAAAAGCCTGGCTGAAGATGGCCGAATTGTGATCATCGCCTTGCTGGGCGGGGTAAAGGGCGAGGTCGATTGCAATCGCATGATGCGCCGCCGCCTTTCCATTACAGGCTCCACCCTGCGCCCGCGCCCCGTCGCATTCAAGGCCGCTATCGCGCAGAACCTGCGCAAGCATGCCTGGCCGCTGCTGGAAGCGGGCAAGATCCGCCCGATCATCCATGCTACCTTTCCGCTCGCAGAAGCATGGAAAGCCCATGCCATGATGGAAGCCGGTGACAACATCGGCAAGATCATACTGACAGTCTGACGTATATCCACTGCTGCACTTGCAGATCCCGCGCCGGCCTTGCCCGGCCGGGCGGTACTTACGGTCCAGGTTGATCCACGGTACAATGCCGGGTTAATCCAATTTTTTAATCTGGTCAAATCTGTATGGTCAACACACCTCGCAAGCGCCTGGTCATCGGTAACTGGAAGATGCACGGCGACACGGCCTTCAATTCGGAATTGCTCGCGGGCCTGCGCACCGGCATCAAGAGCGTGACTCAGTGCGATGTGGCGGTGTGCGTGCCATTCCCCTACTTGTATCAAGTCCGCTCGCTGCTTGACGGCTCGGGCGTGAGCTGGGGCGGCCAGGATGTCAGCCAGCACGAAAAGGGTGCCTACACGGGTGAAGTGGCGGCACCAATGCTGGCTGATTTCAGCTGTCGCTGGGCACTCGTGGGGCACTCGGAACGCCGCAGCTACCATAGTGAATCCGACGATACCGTCGCCGCAAAAGCGTCGGCGGCACTGGCTGCCGGTGTTACGCCGGTAGTCTGCGTAGGCGAAACTCTGCAGGAACAGGAAGCGGGGCAGACTCACGCCGTCATCGCGCGTCAGCTCGCTCCCGTGCTGGCGCTTGGTGCTGATGCCGTAGCGCGCATGGTTATTGCCTACGAACCCGTATGGGCCATTGGTACCGGCCGCACGGCTACACCCGAACAGGCCCAGGAAGTCCACGCCCTGATTCGTAAGCTGCTCAATGACTTGGGTACGCCGCAAGTACGCGTTCTGTATGGCGGCAGTGTCAAGGCATCCAATGCCGCCAGCCTGTTTGCCATGCCTGATATTGACGGCGCACTGGTTGGTGGTGCGGCCCTGGTTGCATCCGAATTCTTAAGCATAGCGGCCGCCTGAGGCCACGGAGTATTCTTCATGGAATGGTTGTCTCCCGTACTGATGGCAGTACAGGTCATATCGTCGCTCAGCGTCATCGTGCTGGTGCTTCTACAGCAAGGCAAGGGTGCCGACATGGGTTCGGCTTTCGGCAGTGGTTCTGCCGGCAGCCTGTTCGGTGCGGCCGGTGCCGCAAACTTTCTTTCCCGAACCACAAAATGGGCGGCCATTCTGTTCTTCGCCTCTACGGCAGGGCTGGCATGGCTTTCACACAAGCCGCAAGGCGTGATCGATGCCGGTGTGATGCAGGGCTTCGAGGTTCCGCAGGTGCCGGGTTCTGTACCCGCTGCACCTAATAGTGCTGTGCCGTCCGTGCCCTCTGTGCCAGGTTCGGGTGCCGAGCCCAATGTATCGGTACCGCAGGCCCAGCCGTCAGCAGAGGGCGGGTCCGTGCCTGGCATGGCGGCGCCAGCGGCAGAATCTTCTACACCTGCCGCGGATACCGCTCCCGCGTCCGGCGAAAGCACAAGCAATTGATTTCTGGCCTAGCCTTGCCTTATCCCCTTTATGGGGGAAAGGGCTGGCCTGGTCCAATCAGAAGACCAGTCGCTATATTTTTTAAGCGTCAAAGTTCAGCAAGCGTCAAAGTTCAGCTGTTGTGGGATTCAAGAAAAAAATCTGTATTCTCTTGAATTCTGCGAAAAATATATGCTAAGATGCTGGTCTTTCATCGCCGTCGTGGTGGAATTGGTAGACACGCTATCTTGAGGGGGTAGTGGCGAAAGCTGTGCGAGTTCGAGTCTCGCCGACGGCACCACAGTTAAAAATCAGGTTGTTTCATAACAGCTTGAGAAG